>DASRAT010000053.1:0-12005 GCA_035638015.1 Gemmataceae bacterium
CCCGCCGGCATGGCTGTGGCGGAGTGCGTCGGGTAAGCGGTCCAGCCCGAAGCCGGAGCGCCGCCTTCCGCCGAAAAGGCCAGCAGCATGATGACGAACGCCGGCCACATGAACCAGTACGACAGCATGTTTAGTTTGGGAAACGCCATGTCTCCCGCGCCGATCATGAGCGGGATCAGGTAGTTGCCGAAGGCCCCGGCCAGCATCGGAATGATGACGAAGAAGATCATCACCGAGGCGTGCATGCTGAATAGCATGTTGTAATACTCGGGCGACATGCGGCCGCCGTTTTCGGCCTGGAACACGTCCTTGAAAAACGGCAATTCCCGATGCGGCCAGCCGAGCTGCATGCGGACGAACAACGCCAGCATGCCGCCGATGGCGAGGAAGATCAGCGTCGAAAACAGGAACTGAATGCCGATGATCTTGTGGTCTTCAGAAAAGATGTATTTGCGAACGAAGCTGAGCTCGGGATGAGCGTGCGTCGTTTCATGCGAATGGGTGGCGCTCATGCAAGATCCTTATCACATTTATTTAACGTCATGAACACAAGACGAGCGGCGGGGTTTATCCCCGCCGGGACAAGCCCGGCGGCTCGTCGTGTCTTTCACTTCTTGGGCACTGTCATTGCGTTTGGCCCAAAATCGTTTTGTTGGGCCGCGGCCGTTTCCAGCCAGCTCTCGAAGTCGCCCTCGTCCTTGTGGACCAAGGCCCGGCCGATCATGCGGTAATGGCCCCACCCGCACAGTTCTGCGCAGGCAATCTCCCATACATAATCGGGATTTTTGGGTTTGCCGGTGTCGGCGTTGATGCCGTCGCGATATTCCCAGCTCTTTTTGCCGTTTTTGGCAATGGGGACAACGTTGTAATCAATAGGCTTGAACCACACGGGAATGACCTTTCCCGGCAACGCGTCCTGCTTCACGCGCATGTGCGGCAAATTGAAACTGTGAATGACATCTTTGGTGCTAAGGTTGACCACGACGTGCCGTTCGTTGATGATGTGCAACTCGTTGGTCAAATAAATGTCGTCAAACTCGCCGGTGAGGTTATTGGCCCATTTCGCAGCCAGCTCGGGCTTTTCTTTCCAGCTTTTCCATGTCGCGGGGCTGGGATAGCGCATCTTCCATTCAAACTGACGGGCGCTGACGCCGATTTGCACCACCGTACCGGTGCCCTTGGGGCCGCCGCTTTTATCGGGCCGCGATACGTATTTGAGGCCATCCCAGGAGTCTTGCTTGTCCAACACATATTTGTCCAGCCGCGTTTTGTACTTCACGTCGGCCCAGGTGTCGACCTGGGCGAAAGCGATGTACAGCAGAATGACCGCGGGCACAATGGTCCAGGCCATTTCGACCCTGCTGGCCGTATTGAGCAGACTGGTAAATGGCTTGAGCAATCCAGCGAAAGGCGAGTACACTTTCAACCACAGCGACGGTTTCCGCACCTCGCCCGGCTCGCTCTGGCAATAGCGGAACATGAACACGACCAAAAGCGCTTCGGTGAGAACAAAAAAGAAGCCCGTGATAGCCAGGATGACGTAGAAGAGGAAATCAATGTCCCAGGCGTGATCGGACTTGCGCTCGGGCAGCCACCAGCCGACCATCGGCGCGACCACGAACAAGGCACCGCAGGCGAACATGACGATCCGATCAGAACGCTCCACCATTTTTCGTTCACAATACGCTCTCCTGAAACCAGCCTGCCTCTCCCTAGCACAGGGGGAGGGTAAGGGAGGGGGCAGCAAACGGCTTATTCAATCGGCGGCACCAAGTGCTTGCGCATCTCCGGATACGGCAAGGCGCGGATGAAATTGACCACATCCCAAATTTGATCCGAGTTCAAGATGTTGGAGTGCGGCGGCATGTCCGAGCCGTTGATGCCGGAGTGAATGCGATAATACATGTCGATGGGCCGCCGGCCGCCGCGATAAACGGGTTTGGTCAGATCGCGCGGCCGCACCAGGGTAGCCCATTTGTCGGGCTTGTACAGGCTGCGGCGTCCGAAATCCTTGTGGCATTCCATGCAGCCGCCCACCACGGCGCCACGGCCAGTGAAAATGTTGTAACCGTTTTGGACCGATTCTTTCATGGTCGCGTCGGTCACGCTGTAAGGCCCGGGCACAATCTTCGATTCCTCTTGCTGTGAGGATCGCCATTTCTCGATCACATCGCGGACTTTGCCGCCCGGCTTGCTGGAGTTGCCCCTGACGAAGGCGACAACGCTGCCGCGCGCCAGAATCTTGGGATCGAGGAAGGTCTTGTCCTTTTCCTCTTTCCAGGCGCCTTTGAAGACTTCGGATTCGACTTCGCCGCGGATGCTGAGATGGATGACGTAGCTGACGATGGCGTTGAGTTCATGCTCGGGCAGCATGTTATAGGACTGCATGGCGGTCCCTTCGACGCCGTCGTGGATTGTACGGTAAAGGTCATCCCGCCGCGGTGGCCGTGGGTCGCCTTCGGCCTTGACCGACTGAAATTTGAAAAGCCCCGGGCGATAATCGCGCGGATGCGGGTTGACCCACTTGGATGTCGGTCCCCGGCCGTCACCTGTCAGGCCGTGGCACTGCAAACAATAAAGTCGGTAAAGCCGGCTACCCTCGTGCAGCGTGCCCTCGTCGAGTTTGAGCAGCTGGCGGGTTTCGCGGGTGATCAGATCGACCTTGGGATTGGCCGGCGTGCCAAAAACATCTTGCAGCACGTCCAAAAGCTCTTGTTTGTCGGATTCCGACTGCCATTTGGAGGTATCGATGTATTTCAGTTCTTTGTCTTCGTAGAAGGGATTGCGGGAATCTTGCAAATCTTTAACCGCCAGCAGCGGCAGTTGGCCGGGACGGTCGGGTTCGACAAGTTCACGGCCGCCGACGCCGGTTACGACCGGATCGGTGCGGACCGGATAAACCATCGATTCCGAATAGGCATCGGGGCCGCAGCCCGGCAGGGCGGCGAGAATAGGCAAGAGAATCAGCAAATACCACGGCGAATGCTGAGAATTGCGAAGGCCCACAGTCACAGGTTCTTCGGCGCGAGTGTCCTGCTGGGGCAGGGTCAACGCCGCCTCATGCACGCTTTGGCGTGAAAAACTCCATTGGCTCTGGAGCAGTAAGCGAAGTCAGTTTTTTTTTAGGCGGCTGGGCGGCTGTGTCAAGGAGACAAATCCCGGCGGTGCAATTACGGGTGAGCAGCCAATACTTGGGTGAATTCTTTTTTGTTTGGACATTTGTTCGTAGTGGCCCGATTTATCGGGCCATTCAAGACCCGATTAATCGGGCCACTACAAACCGGAGCCTCGTACTCGATTCGCCAGCCGGTTCGCCGGATTATTCCCTTGACATGTTCCCCCTCTCGCCCGAATTTGAACCGTGGATGCAATGCGACTTTTCTCCCATGAGGCTCTCATGCAACGGCTGCTTCTCCTCTCCCTGGCTTTATCAATACCTCTGGCCGCCGGTTTGACGCTGGATGCCGGCCAGCAACCAGTCAAGAAACAGCCGATCCCCGATAAGAAATCGCTCGACAAGGCCGATGAACTGGTCAATGACATTTTCAAGGAAGAGATCGCCAAGGCCACGGACGCTGTAACTCGGACCAAACTTGCGGCCTATTTGGTCACGCAAGGCGACGAAAGCGGTGACGATCCGGCGGCTCGTTACGTTCTTTATAGGCAAGCCCTCGGCCTGGCGGTGCAGGCCGGCGATGCCCCGTTGTCATTGAGCACCATCGATAAGCTGGCAACCCACTTTGAAGTGGTTGGCCTCGACCTCAAGGCTGAAATCCTGGCGAAACTCGTCGAGCATGTGCCGACCAAGGAACCGAGCAAGGCGCTTACCGAACAAGCGCTGGCGCTGGTTGCCGAGGCGCTGGATGCCGACAACTATGACGCGGCCATCGCCTTTGGCAAAGCCGCGACCGAAGCCGCCAAGAAATCGCAAGTCATCGCCCTGGTTAACAGCGTTGCCAAGCGCAATGCCGAAGTCGAAGCGGCCAAGGAAAAGTTCAGCGTGCTGCAGCCGTTTGTTGACCGCCTAAAAAAAGACGCCAGCGACGCCGAGGCCAATCTGAAGCTGGGCGAGTATTTCGGTCTCTTCAAAGGCAAATGGGACCGGGCTTTGCCGTACCTGGTCAAGAGCAAGTCCGATCCTCTGGCGAGCCTGGCCCAGCGCGATTTGGCGGACCCCAAGGAAACGCCCGAGCAGGCGGCGTTGGCTGACGCCTGGTGGGATTACGCCATCAAACAACCCGAGCCACAACAGGGCAGGCTGCAAGAACGAGCCGCCTACTGGTATGACAAGGCGCTGACGGGCCTGACGGGTCTCAGCCGTACCAAGGCCCAAAAACGGATTGACCTGGTCGCCGCACGCGGCCAGGCCGTCAAACCCGCGGTCGATGTTCAAGCCGGTTTCATCAAGACGCTGCCCGGCCACAGCAACGAGGTCCGCGGCGTGGCCATTTCCGGTGACGGCCGTTTCGGCCTGTCTTGCTCGGTGGACAAAACGGTCCGGCTCTGGGACCTGACCACCGGCAAGCAAGTCCAGGACTTCAAGGGCCATAACAAGGAAGTTTGGGGCGTCGCGTTCGTGCCCGGCGGCAAATATGTCATGTCGGCCAGCTGGGACGGCACCGTCAAGATGTGGGACATGGCCAGCGGCAACGTCGTCCGCACCTTTTCGCATCCCCTGGATGTCAACGCCGTCACGGTTTCCAAAGACGGCAAATGGATGCTGACCGGCTGCGATGACAAAAACATGCGGCTGTGGGATTTGACCAAGAACGAGGAGGCCAAGAAATTCACCGGCCATACCAATTTCTGCTATGCCGTTGCTTTTTCGCCCAACGGCCAGCTGGTGGCCTCCGGCAGCGTGGACAGAAAGGCGCTGGTTTTTGACCTGGCCAACGGCAAAGTGATCCGCGAGGTGGAACAAAACAACGCCATTGGCTCGCTGACGTTTTCGCCCGACAGCAAATATCTCTTCACCACCGGCGACAATGCGGTCCACATGTGGGACATCGCCACCGGCAAGGAAGAGAAAAAGTTCGACTCGCCGGAGGGATACATCAACAGCATGGCCCTGACGCCCGACGGCAAACGCCTGGTGACCGGCGGCGAGGACAAGCTGGTTCGCGTCTGGGATGTGGCTACCGGCAAGGAGATCGCCCGCTATCCTGGGCACACGATGACGATCTCGGCGGTGGCAGTCAGCAGCGATGGCCGGCGGGCGCTGACGGGGCAGAAGGACGGCGTGATCCGCTATTGGGGTTTGCCGGCGCGGTGAGCACAGTGACTTTCCCACTCCCCGCCTCGGGCATTTGTGCCACTTGTTCTCCCCTTTTTTGGAGCCTCATACGGGATGGGACGCAGCTGAATGCTCCCTTTTCAGATCGGCCAAAAAGATTGCCGAAAGCCTAAGCCGCGCGGCGTTTCTCATTTTGGTGGATCGGCAGCGGTGCTGCTTCATTGCCTTGCAGTGCCAAGGTGGGTTGGGCGTCGGACGTGTGAATCGCAAGACGGTGTTTCCGCGGCTTCACCGTGTCCCAGGCCAGGCCGAGAGATTCGAAGGCGCGAATCGTCAGATAAGACACGTCGAGCTCCCACCACCGTCGCCCATGGGCGGCGCAGCGCGGCTCGGCATGGTGATTGTTGTGCCAGCCCTCGCCGTTGCTGATCAGCGCCACCAGCCAATTGTTGCGGCTGTCATCGTTGGTATCGTGGCTAGCGTAACCCCAAATGTGCGTCAGTGAATTGACTGACCACGTGACGTGCCAAACCATGACCGTGCGCACGAACACGCCCCAGACCAGCCAGCTCAGACCCAGTTGCAACGCGCCCAAAAGGCTCCATGTGCAGAGCGCTCCCACCACAGTGCCGCCGACCAGGAAGGCCGCCCATTGCAGCATATGGATCCTACGCCACACCCTGGGCCGCTCGAGTTGCTTGTAGAAGCGATCGCGGAACAGATCACGGGCGTAACGGTCGTAGGTTTCCAGGCTGTAAATCGCGGGGTCGTAAATCAGGAACCAGCCCATGTGGCTCCAGAAGAAGTTGTCACGCGGGCTGTGCGGATCGCCGGGTTCATCGGAGTGTTGATGATGCATCCGGTGAATCGAGACCCAGTTCAGCGGACTGCCCTGCCAACAACAAGCGCCAATGACGGCCAAGCCGTGCTCCAGCCAGCGCGGGCAAGCGAAACCGCGATGCGTCAGCAGGCGATGATAGCCGATGTTGATGCCGAGCGTCCCGAAGAGATACAGGCCGCCAAACGCCCAGGCCACTCCCGACCAGCTGAACAACCCTGGAACGCAAGCAAGTAGAGCTAGCAGGTGAAAGCCGACGATGCCCTTCAGAATGGGCAAATGGACACGGCATTGGCTTTTGGGATCAAGAATGCCAAATCGCCACAGCCAGCGATCGACAAAACTGACGGTAGGTGGCATACGAGATACCTTCCTGGCTTCGGTTGGGGGATAAACGTGGGCGTTCATCCGTTGAACCGGCCGACGGGTTTCCCTCGGCGGAACATGCTAGCGCTCTGTTGTACACATAAAAGCTTTGGGCATGTTCGGCGTTTTTTAGGCTGTAACTAAACTCCATAAACTAGAAGTGTTGAAAAAAAAAGGCGAAATAGATCTTTTCTGCCGTTGTTTTCGCGCCTGGCAGCGCGTTCGGCAAGTTGCACACCCTGAAAACACGTGCAAATTGCGCTACGGCGCGCAATTGAACGGCGGGCCGAAGCCCACCACCAAAGCCCATTATCAAGAGCCAAACTTAGTCGCAAAGATGGCTGCGCAATCTAACTGTTGGCAGTCCTGACACTTTTTTGATTGCCAGTTAGAATCCACCGCCAATTTCCAAGCTTTGCAATAACAAATCGACCGCGTTCAGCAACGGATCGCCTTGGGCGGGCGTTATTTTCCTGCTAGCGATCAGTGATTTTACTTCATTCCTGAATGCGCCGATCACGTTGAAGGCGGTTTTCGTTTTGCCCTGGTCGAGAGCGGTTTGCGCGTTCTCATCTGCCGCCACCAAAATGCGCTCCTTGGCGATTACAAGGAGAGCATTTCCACAACGGCGGCATTTACGCTTGAGTTGGAACGGCAAACGACAATATCGGCAGTTTTTCCCAAAGACGCCAACGACTGGCTCGTGTCAAGTTGGCGGCCTTTGAAAATACATGGCGAAAAGCGGGCATTTTGGGCGATGGCTGAGCCATGATCCGGCCGCTTACGCGGCTCGGCTCGCCGAAAAACATGCTCGGTCAGCGGACCGGCTCCGATCATTTCTTGGCAACGCGTTCAAATGCGGCCTGGGCCATCGCTCGCAAGTCGTCATCCGGCGCCCCGTTGGCCATGCCTTTGAGCAACTCGTGCGCGGCCGCTGTGTTGGCCTGTTCCAGAATTTCGATCACTCGCCGCGCCCGGAGATGTTCTTGTTCGAGCGAGATTGCATCCTTACCTTTGAGCCGCTTGAGCAACAGTTCAACGCGTTGCCGCACCTCCTCGGACGAGGGATTCTTCTTTGTGTCCTCCAAGACGCGTTCGATCCAGCGCTCGTAGCTGGCCAGGGCGGCGAATGCCTTTTCACGGACCTTGAAATTGTTGGAGTTGAGGTCCTCAATGTACTGCTTGATCTTCTTGGGGTCGGTCAAAAACACTTTTTTGGAAAGGTAATTACCCACATCCTTGGTGCTGGCCATGGTCCACATCGCCGCGTTGCCTTTGACGTTGTTGTCAGAGGCCAGATCTTTCCAAAGTAAATCCAGGGCCGCGACTTCGGAAGCTTTCGGTTCCGGGAGTTTGCCGGCCAGGCCCAGGCCGGTCGCGTCCCATAGCAGCAGCGTGGTGTCACGGCTGCCGGACACCACCATGCGGCCGTTGGGATGAAATGCCACGGCGGTTACTTCGCCGGCATGGCCCGGCCAGACCGTGATGGGCTGAGCGTTGACGTATTCCCAGACTCGCACTGTTTTGTCATAGCCGGCGGAAACCAGGCAGCGGCCATTGACCGACCAGGCCAACGCATTGACCAGGCCGCGGTGTCCTTCCAGGGATCGCGGCTCGACCCAGACTTTGCCCTTGGTAAAGATCATGTCGAACAGGCGAATCGGCCCGCCGAACATGCCGGCCGCCAAGGTGCGGCCGTCGGGCGAAAAGGCCAGGCACGAAACCGTGTCGTTGAGCTTGGCGAATTCACGGACCGGCTTGTAAGCGTCGGTATCGAGAATGACAATGGCATCCTCGGCGCCGACGGCCAGGAATTTGCCGTCGCGGGAAAAAGCGACGGCGCGGGCGCCGTGCGGCATCGGCATGTTTTTGTGAACTTTGTAGGTTTTGGCGTTCCAGATGCGAACGCCGCCGTTCGCAGAGGCGACTGCCAGCGTGCGGCTGTCTGCGCTGAACGCCAGAGCGCGCACTTCATCGCCTTTGTCCATGGGCAATTCCACCTTGTTGGCTTTTTCGCCGGAGACATCTTGCAGCCAAACCATGTTCGTCGCGGCGGCGATGGCCAGGGTTTTGCCGTCGGGTGAAAACGCCAAAAGCACATCTCCGTCAGCGCCATCCCATTGCTGACGATCTCCTTCCTTTCCGAAGGCATGATCCAAATGGATTATTTGGTTGGTGGAGAACGCCACCGCGGCCCGATTGCCGTCGTGTGATAAGGCCACCGAGGTTATTGCGCCCAGCGGCCAGTGGCCGGTAGCCGAGGGTTTGCCGATTTCGACCGGCTTGCCTGTCGTGGCATTCCAACGGCGCACGCTGTTGTTGAGACCGGCTGCGGCAACTTGCTTGCCATCTCGGGACAGGGCCAAAGCATCCCCGTCGCCGGAATGGCGTTCGAGCTTGTGGATCTGCGTGCCCTTGGCAACATCCCATAGCCGCACGGTTTTGTCCCAGCTGGCGGTCGCCACGACCGCACCGTTCTGGCTCAGCCCGAGGTGGGTAATGGTGTTGTCATGGGCCTTCCACTGGCGGATTTCTTTGGCGCTTGCGATGTCCCAAAGGCGAACGAAACCGTCGTCGCCGGCTGTGACCAACGTCTTGCGGTCGGGCATATAGGCCACCGCTGTTGCTGCGGCAGGCGTCTGGAGCACCACTGCTTTTTCTCCGTATTCCCAAACACGTACAGTGCGGTCTGTGCTGGCGGAGGCGAAATGCTTGTTGTCCGGTGAGATCGCTACCGCGTTGACGCCGAAGGTGTGCTTTTGGTAAGTCGCCATCTCGCTGCCGTCCACCACTTTCCAGAGTCGCACCGTGTTGTCGTCGCCGCCCGAAACCAAAGCCGCGCCGTCGCTGGAAAACGCCAACGACTTGACGGTCGCCTGGTGGCCCGTCATCTGGCGGACTTCCTTGCCGGTCTCCAAATTCCACAGGCGAATAACCTTGTTGGCCCCGCCGGTGGCGAGGTATTTACCGTCCGCCATGAAGGCCACGGCCCACACCCAGTGCTCGTGAAACTCACGCAGCAGCTGACCGGTCTGGGCGTCCCACACGCGGACGGAGTCGTTACGGCCGCCGGAGGCCAGCATCTTGCCATCGGGCGAATAGGCCAAACACAGGATGCCGTCGCCAGCGCGAAAAAGTGTCGTACCCAGGCGGGCAAAAGTGTCCTTGTGCGGCAATTTGCCATCCTGTTCGGCGGCGCGCGGCGCGCGGGCAAGGGTGTGTGTCCGATTCTCGGCGGCGCCGCTGGCGAACCAGGCGAAAGCCACCACGCCAAGGAATGGCACTATTCTGTGGAAAAACATACAGCAACCTCTCCTGAGGAGTGCGAGGCGACCTGGTTCGCTGTTATTAAAAAGCGCCACGCCTTGCCTGTCCAGTTTGTTCCGAACCAGACAACGCGGATGCTCTCATTAAGAATTAGTCATCTTTCATTAAGACTGGCCCCAGTCCGGCTCTGCAAAACACCAAGAAATGACGATTGACCACGGCCTGTCACCACAAAGACGATTAAAGCGGTTTCGAGGCTTTATGTGAAAAAATTAAAAAATGACTATTCTCATTGGGGCCAATCCTCGCAATAATGAGAGACGTGAGCCGATCTGCGTCCAAGGCCCACATTACCATTGTTGGAGTTGGGGCTATGAAATCTCTCCGGGTGGCCGGTTTGGCCTTTCTAGGAGGCGCTGCGCTCTTCTTGCTTCCCGCAAACGTCGTAATGGCCCAAAGCAAAGGCGGCGCCAAGGGTGGTGGCGCCAAAGCCGCTGCCACCGTGAGTGGCACCAAAGTGAGCGGCGCCAAGTCGGTCACAACACAGCCAATTGTCAGAGGCATCACCACCGCAAGCGGCCAAAGCGTGGTGAGGCCTATCGCCGGGCTTGGCGGCGGCGGTATTATTATTGGAGGGGGCTTCGGGAACACAATTTACGGCGGCGGCTACGCTGGTTACAGCGGCTTTTCGCCTTACTTGAGCGGCTATCCGTTTCAAAGCGGCATCGTGCCCATTGATTACGGCCCAGGCCCGCTGATGTATGCGTATACGCCTCAAGCCGGACTGACATACGTTGATCCAACGCTTAACAACGTTCGCGGTTATCCGCCTTCCACCATGTATCCCAATGCTTCGCCGAGGTTGTATCCTGGCGCGATCGCGGCGCCTGGGCCTGCCGGCATTCCACCGCAAGAGCTCGGTCCTACGCCCCTGACAACCACCGCCAGCGTGCAAGTCAAGGTACCCACCGCGGACACGGAGTTATGGTTCAATGGTGTCAAGACATCCACGCCAGGGATGATACGGGAATTTGCCACCCCGGAGCTGGCGCCGGGCCAGAACTATACCTACGAATTGCGGGCCAAATTCGTTGTGAACGGCAAGGAATATGACCAAACGCGTTCCATCACTTTGCACGCCGGTTCGCAGATTGTGGTCACGATTTCTGTGGATGGGCGCGAAACGCTGCCGGCGCCGTCGGGGATTAAGATCTAAGGATTGCAGCCAAACCGTGGCGATGCCATGATTGTTTCGCAGCAGCAAGTGGTCATTGGCGTGTTGTCGTCACTTGGTGTGGCCTACATTTACGCCTTGATCATTGTCGGATGGATGAGTGAAAAGCCAAGCGCTGAAGCGTTTGGCTTTTTGCCGTTGTGGATGGTGGCAGCGACAAGTTGGTTCGTCGTGCCGACTGGTGTTTTGCTTGGTTTGCTATTACAGTTATGCGCGATCCCGCGAAGCAAAGTCGCGGCGACGCTGGCTGGTGTAGTAATAGGTGTCGCAGCTGGCGTTTTTGTGGCTACGATTACAGTGGTTTGGGAGCAATGGCCAACTCTTTTCGACGAAGGCGTTGTCGTACCGGATCGGCAAATCTGGTGGCAGTATTTTTGGGGTCGGTGGTGTTGGTATGCGGTAACGATCACGCCACTCTGTGCAGTTTGGGCGGGCGTCTGGTCATGGTTGCTTACCACCGCATCAAGGCCGTTCCCCACGCCAGCCCCGCCCCGAATCCGCTAAGCACAACCAAATCGCCTTCTTTGACTTTGCCTTCGCCAATCGCTTCGTCTAATGCCAAAGGTACTGACCCGGCGGAGGTGTTGCCGTAACGTTCCAGATTGTTGAATACTTTGCCGCGCGGAATGTGCAGCACATCACATGCTGCATTAATGATGCGAATATTAGCCTGATGCGGAATGTAAAGGGCCACATCCTCAGGAGTGAAATTCTTCGCTTTGAGAACGTCTTGAATAGTGTCGCACAAGATCGCAACCGCCCAGCGGAAGACCGCTCGGCCGTCCATGTACATGTAGTGCATGCCCTTTTCCAACAACTCGGCCGTGGGAGGCATGCGGCTGCCGCATGCGGGGCGCGTCAAAAGGTCAGCGCCGCTGCCGTCGGCACCGAGACTGTAGGCGAGAATGCCCTGATCGGGCCGTCCGCGCGTCAGCAACACAGCGCCGGCGCCGTCGCCAAAGAGCGGATAGGTTTTAATGTCGTTGGGATTGACGACACGCGAATTGGCATCGCCGCCAATGATGAGGGCCAGGTCGCTGGCGCCGGACACAACGTAAGCTGCTCCC
>DASRAT010000054.1:0-5469 GCA_035638015.1 Gemmataceae bacterium
CCCATCCATGAGGCCAGAGTTTCGAGCAGCGATCGCGCGTTGCCCAGCGGTCGCATGACAGGTTGGCAAAGGCTGACCACGCCAGCCTCGGCTTCCGCGTCGTTCCATGTTTCCAGGTAATGAGGCTCCGGGCAGACATACGTGGCCTTGGCGGCGGTCTCGTCCAGGCTGGACGAGAAGCTCACAAGCAATGGCACGTTGCGCAAACTTTCCGTCAAGGCCTGGCTGTCCGGCAAATCGTAAAGCGGATTGCTGCGATAGACAAACAACGCGCCAACCTGACCCTGGCGAAGGTCTTCCAACAATTGCTTCATACTGCTGTCATTGCTCTCACTTTGATGCGAGGGCTGTGTCACGTCGAGCGTGGAACCGTAGTTTGCCAGCAGATGGTTAAGAAAATTGCACAACTGTTGGTGCGCCACATCTTGGCTGCCGCACAGCACCAGCGAGCGGCCGCGTGCTTTCCAGAGGCGCTCGGCCAGATCATCCAAAACGGCCGCGGGCACTGAAGTCGCTGCCACCTGGCCATTGCCCCAGGTGAGTCCCGATTTCTGGGCGACACGTGCGGCCAGGTGAGTCATGACCACACCCAGTTCACCGGGCGGCACACACAGCCTTTGGTCCGCCTTGCTCCCAGTCAAGCTGAGGCGGCTTTCGATTTGAACGTGATAAGACAAATGCGGATGGGCGCCCTCTAGTTGGCGACCCGCCCTGTAACCCGCCGTGAACTGAACCGGTGAGATCCAGGTGCCCAGGAAATCGGCATCGAAACTGACAATGACATCGGCCGCCTCCAGCCGATAACGCGGCAACTCCCGGACGCCATGCGTTGCGAAATGGGCGTCCAGAATGGCCGAACAAGAAACCGCATCAAAAACCACTTGATGCCGATTGGGAAAACCAATCAAGAACTTGGCGATGGCCTGCCGCGTTGTCGGGCTGGTGATCGTGCTCGAAAGAAAATAGACCGCTTTACCCTGCTGACGGATTTCTTCCAGTTGTGCCCGGATTTCGTCGTCCACACTGTTCCAGGTCGTTCTTTCCCCCTTTTTTAAGGGTTGCTGCAAGCGCAAGCCGTCATAGAGGCCCAGGATGGAAGCCTGGCCGGCCGCGCACAGACCGCCGCGCGACAGCGGATGGTCGGGATTGCCTTCAAGTTTGATCGGCCGGCCATCGACGGTTTTCGCCAACACGCCGCAGCCCGCGTTGCATCCACCGCAAGTGGTCGCATACTGAAGCGGCCGGCCCGGCACCTGCTCGGGCGATTGCACGACTTGCGGCAACGCGAGTCGCTCAGGTGTCCGCTGGCACCCTGCCAGCGCGGCGCTGGTGAAAAAGAAACCGGCCGCTTTCAGGAAATTGCGCCGATTGAGGCCAACAGGCGCAGCTCCCGGCGGCGTGGCAAACTCGCGGTCGAGCGTTTCAAGAAACGCCGGCTCGCCGTCGCGCTCCGCCAAGCTCTTCCAGTAGCCTGTTCGTTCCTCGGCCATTGATCGCTCTCCCTCAATAATGACAGGCCGCGCAATCCACCGACGGGCGAACACTCTTCCCGCTCACGCCTTTGTCCGTCGCTTCGCGGTGGCAGTTCACGCACCAGCCCATCGACAGGCTTTCGACCTGGCGAACGCGTTCCATCGTTTCCACGGGACCATGACAATGTTGGCAAGAAACACCGGCCCCAATGTGCGCGCGGTGATCAAAGCAAGCAAACGCCGGCAAGTTATGGACCTGCAACCAGGCGATCCCCTTGGGCGACTGTCCCGCAATGGGTCGCAGTTCATCGTCCAGCGCCAACGCCTGGTAAAGCTTGTGAAGCTCCGGCGAGACAACCCGTTTCGCGGGCCGGTTTTCCTCTTTGGCCTTGGCCTCTTCCGCTCGCCCCACCGCCAGCGGCGCGCTGACGGACTTGTGGCAATTCATGCACAAACTCGTGGCGGGAATGCCGGCATGTTTGCCCTTGTCCGCGCCCTGATGGCAATAAACGCAGGAAATCTGGAGTTCACCGGCATGGAGGCGATGCGAAAACGCGATCGGTTGGACCGGCTCGTAGCCTTGCTGATTGCCGGGTAGGCGCTGGCTCTGCAAATGCGGCATAAGTCCCAGCAGGCCATAAGCCAAACCAACCAGCAAAACGATGGTGACAATGCGGCTTCGCATCGGCTTTCTCCTTCCCTACTCCACCGGGGCTGTGCGGCGGTTCCAACGCACCACCTGCGGTTTGCGCCACAAATAGGGGTTGGGGACCACCAGAATGTGCACCAGCCGCGTAAAGGGGAAGAATCCGATCAGTAAATAGGCGTTGATAATGTGCACCTTCACCATCACCGGCAACGGCGCGATGTAGCTGATGTCCGGCTTGAGTTCGACCAGCGACCACAAGTATGGAGCGACACTGGCGGCAAACCACGATGAACCCCACGGAACCGCCACCGCCACGTGGATGCCCGTTGCCACCTGAGACAGTAGCAAGGCGTAAACGATCCAGTCGGAAGTGCTGGTGACAATGCGGACTTTGGCATTGGTGAACCTGCGGACCATCGCCGCCAACAATCCCACCAGGGTCAGCAAACCGAATATCAGAGCGGTCACTTCCAGGATGTAAAGCCGCAAGGGATGACTATTCCAGGCCAGAATCTCGCGCGGCACCAAAAAAGCCACGACATGTCCGGCCAGGACCACCAGAATGCCGTAGTGAAAAGGCACCAATCCCCAGAAGTGATGCTGATTCTCGAGGAATTGCGATGACAGGCTGGAATAGGTGAATTTCTGACTTCGATAGCGCTGAATGGTGACCAACACCAGCGTCACCACGGCCACGTAAGGCAACACCGAGAATAATAGTTGATCCAGGTAATGCGTCCAGTTATCCATTGCACTCTCCCGCAATCACCGTGTAGGGTGGGTGGAGTCTTCGGAACCCACCAATGAGCTCGGTGGGTTCCGAAGACTCCACCCACCCTACATGGACATCACCGCGCCGTAGGGACTTAGCAACACCGAGCGGATCGCTTCCAGCACATGCTCATAAGGGCAATCTTTGCCACTCAATCCTGCCAGCATTTTTTCCAGCGCCGGCAGCACATAGGTCGTCGTGAACCGATCCGCTTGCGCCGGTTTCATGCGGCACACCGCCGCCAGCACATGCGTCATGTGATCGGGCAGTTCCGTCGATTCCGGCAAACGATGCTCCCTCAATTGTTGCCGCATCGTGACCAGGAACTCTCCGCGGCTGTAATTCTCGCCATACAAATGCCAGCCCACTTCCAGCGAACAGACCGGACTGAGATCAAAGGTGTGTGTGAACAGTTCCTCCAACCCTGTGTCTGAAAGCCCTGCCGTTGCTGCTTCAAAGCGGGCGATTAGCGCTGCTGCCTCGGGCTGATTCTCGGCCAGCAAGTCATGGCACCGCGCGACGCGTCGTCGATAATCGGGGCCAGGGTAAGTCAGCAATCCCGCCAGCGCGTCATAAGTGGAGCAAACAGTGTTCATCACGACCCCCTCCGCGGACCCGTCAAGAAACCAAAGCCCGCTTCTTGCCGGTGCTCTTGCGGATCTTGCATCATCTCCAGCGCCTCTTCGCGGTGGGCGGGCGGAATCACACAGCGGTCGTCAAAGGTGCACAGCGAAGTAAGTTTGTAAATCTCTTCCGCCTGCTCGACGGAGCAATCGGCCTCGCGCAACATCCGCTCGGCGTCGGCCATCGGCACGTCGCCCACGGTCACGGCCCGGCGATACCAGCGCACCGCCTTTTGCTTGGCCAGGGCGTAGCGGACCTTGCCTTCATGCCCGCCGCCAAACAGATTGGCGAGAAACTTCATCGGCACGCGCGATTCATCGATGTCATGAAACAAATTGTCCGAAACATGCTCCCTCACCTCTGACCCCTGACCCCTGGCCCCTGGCCCCTCTCGAGCCATCACAGGCGACAACGGCGGCACATAGAACAGCATCGGCATGGTGCGAAATTCAATGTGCGGCGGCAGAGCGAGCTTCCAATCCATCACGAACTTGTAAACCGGCGATTTCTGGGCCGATTCCAGTACAGATTCGTGAATGCCATTGCGTCGCGCCGCGGCCAACACTTGCGGATCATGCGGGTCGAGAATGAGGGAGCGCTGGCCCTCGATCAACTCCTCATTGGGAAGCTTGGCGACCTCCTCAATCCGACTGGCGTCATAGAGCAACACGCCGAGGTAGCGGATGCGGCCCACGCAGGAGTGGAAGCAAGCCGGCGCCTGTCCGGTCTCCAACCGCGGAAAGCAAAGAATGCACTTCTCAGATTTTCCCGTGAACCAGTTGTAAAAAACCTTCTTGTAAGGACACGCCGCCACGCATGCACGCCAGGCCCGGCAACGCTGTTGGTCCACCAGCACGATGCCGTCTTCGCCGCGTTTGTAAAGCGCCCCCGAAGGGCACGCGGCCACGCAAGACGGATTCAGGCAGTGATTGCAAATGCGCGGGAAGTAGAACAGCACCAGCCGCTCAATGGCAAAGAGCTGGTTTTGCTGTTCCTCGGGCAGGTTTTTCAAATTGGGATCATTGGCCGCGTAGACCGGCGAGCCGCCCAGGTCGTCGTCCCAGTTCGGCCCGGCCTCGATGTTCATCGGCTTGTCGGTCACCATCGACAGCGGAATGGCGGTTGGCTGGTCCGTGCCTTCGGGGGCGTTGAACAAGTTCTTGTAGTCGTAAGTCCAGGGCTCATAATAATCGTCCATGCTGGGCTGATGCGGGTTGTGGAAAATGTTGAAGACAACCCGGCCTTTGCCGGTCGATTTCAAGCTGAGCTTGCCGTTGTTCACTTCCCAGCCGCCGTTGTATTTCTCCTGGTCTTCCCACTTGGTGGGATAGCCGGTGCCGGGCTTGGTCTCGACGTTGTTCCACCACATGTATTCTGTGCCCTTGCGGTCGGTCCACACGTTTTTGCAGGCAATGCTGCACGTGTGGCAACCGATGCACTTGTCGAGGTGAAAAACCATCGCAATTTGCGAGCGAACGTCCATCGTCAGGCTCCTATGCTAAGCCGCAAGCGGCTCACCACACCAATTCCGGCAGCTTACGCACCAAAATGTGCGTGTCGCGATTGGACCCGGTCGGTCCCCAATAGTTAAAGTGGAACGTAAACTGGCCGTAACCGCCGGCCATGAGGTTGGGTTTGAGCCGGACGCGCGTCAGGCTGTTGTGACCACCGGCGCGGCGATTGCCCCGCAACGGCGACTTGGGCACGCCAATGGTGCGCTCGGGCGAGTGATACTGGATGCAAATACCGCGCGGAATGCGGGCGCTGACCACGGCCCGCGTCACCACGACGCCATGATCGTTGTGGACTTCCACCCAATCGTTATCCGCCAGGCCCAGGGCCGCCGCATCGTGGTCATTGAGCCAGAGCGGCTCGATGCCGCGCGACAGCGTGCTCATGCGCTGGTTGTCGCCGTAGGTGGAGTGAATGTGCCATTTGCCGTGCGGCGTCAG
>DASRAT010000055.1:0-4069 GCA_035638015.1 Gemmataceae bacterium
CACAAACAGGTCATGGTAATCGGTGGCCTGTGTGACTTTGGGAGCATCGTTCCCCTTGCCCTCTTTCTTTTCTCCAAAGGGATTGGCAAACAAAACCGCGGCGATCAACCCCGCGGCCAGGCAGCAAATCACCAGGGCTAGCCGCATCATCTTGTTGCTTTGGCCGACCGACTTGGCCCGGCTCCATTTCTTGACGATGCCCAGCACCGCGCTCTCGGACAGGCGGGTACCGTGCCGCGGCGATGCCACCACGGCGTGTTGCATCGACTTACCGTCGAACCACGGATCTTGATCGGCGCGACCGGGGGTTTGCTTGCGTTCGGCGGCTTGCAACACTTCGGCCAATGGTTGGAGCGAGATTTTTTGCTTCGGTTCCGTGGAGAAAATCCATTGTCCTTCGGCGGCGGTGACGGCCAAAAACAGGTAGGGACCGTCCAGCGGAGGCGGGCATGGGCTCCGCGTCCAGTATTTGAAGAGCAAACTTTTCGGCCGCCGCAGCAACAGGGCCGGTGCGCTGGGCGGCCCGCCTGGCAAACGCACTTGCCACCTTTCCCCGCGCAGGAAATCCTGCCGGTAAACCTCGAGATCTTTGACCAGAAAAGCTTGTTCGCGGAGGAAACCGACACCGGCCGCCACGCTGGACTTGGCCCGATTGATCGACTTGAGCGGCACGGTGCGGCGCTCGCCCATGTAGTCGGCCAGCGGATCGAAAAGAGAAGCGGTGAAGGGATCCTTGTTTTGCTCGGCCGCTTTAAGAAGGGTGGCGGCCAGTCGGCCCCAATCGCTGAGAAAGTGTTTGGCCGTCTCCGGATCGGTCAGCGATTTTTCAGCACTGCCGCGAATGGCCAGATATATGCCTTCAATCGAATCGGTTAACGGCAATGCCGTGGGCCGCAAACCTTCACGCAATTGAGCGGCGTACTCGGCAAACGCCTTACAGCCTGCCGGCACAGTGCGGCCCTGGAAGCGCTGGTAGGCGAACAGGGAAGCCAGCATGTCGTCGAACTTGGGATCGGCGTCCAGGACCAAACGCTCAGGCGCACCCGGGCCCTGGAGCAAGGCGTCGGCCCCCTGTTCCAAAACGAACTTGGCCAGGTCCCGGCGCTGCCGGTGTTCCTTGGCCGCGGGCAAAAGATAAACTTCCCCCGGCTGCGGGTCCAAAGACTCCGCCGGGGGAAGTTTGCGGAAAACCAACTCCATGACTGCTCCGGCTCAATTGGTGAGCAAGTCGCAAACAAACGAAATCGTGTCGTTGTTGGTCAAGCGAATGATAAACGGCCCGGTGACGGCCGGGTACCACTGGCAATTGACAAAGTGGCCGGGGATGTTGTCGACGGCCACGCGCTGGCCGTTGCCGTCGAAGATTTCCAGCGTCATGCGGCCGTCGATGAGGTACTCGATGTCGACCACTGCCTTTTTTCCGCCCACGAAGGAGAGCGGCTTCCAAGTGATCACCTCACCGGGCTTGATGGTGAACACGTCATGTTTGGGTCCGCCCACGGCATCGCGAGTGGCTTCCTGCACCATTTTCTCGGTGGCCGTCGCCATGGCTTCGGCCATTGGAGTCGTGGCCAGTTTCTTGGCCTCGGCCACCAGCGCCTTGGGGCTGTTGTCAGTCTTCTTGGCGGCGGGGCCGTCTTTGCCGCCCTTGCTATCAAAGCCGACCTTCAATTCCTGGGTGGGGTTCTTGTGGATGATCTGCGCGGCCAGGCAGAGCATTTCGGCATTTTTCTCTTCGCGACCCAGCTTGATCAAACGGTTGGCCAATTCCAATTGTTGAATGCCCTTGCACGAGGGCGAATCCTGGGCGTCCTTGGGCGCATCTTGCCGATTGGGGGCTTTGTCGCCTTGTTGTCCCGTCACACGGATGGCCGCGACCGATAGGCCGCCGATGGCCACGAGTGTAAGAATGCCCGCGGTGCGTAAACGCATTGCAATGCCTCCTAATAAAACTGTCGGACTGGAGAGACACGTATGGAACAGGCACTCCCTGTTCCACGCCCCGGCGTTTTCACACTAAATGGGCTCGGGGCTGTTCGATGTGGTTCCTATGAGTCACGTCATGGTTAATTTGACGGGCTGGGAATGGGGAGTCAAGGAAAAAGCGGTAAGACAGCAGCTGGGTGACATGAAAAAAGCGCTGCCGGTTAGCCGCTTGCGGCTTATCAACAAGACACCGCCATTAAGACGAATCAAAAGGCCGTTGGTTTGGCGGAAAAACAAAATTCTGGCACAGCCGGCTGGCCAGGAAAACGCAACTCGCCGTTTGCTCCTGCGGCAGTCTCTGTTAAACTGATGCAGACCGCCCGCTTCGGAGACCCCGTGGATGACCGTACCGCTGGCTGACACCGCCGCCCAGGAAGAGCCTTCGCGCTTTGGTGACGAGTTGGACTTGTGGTGGGGCTCCTATGCCGGCCGGGCCATGATGCCGAGCTTCGCCGTTTGCATTGCACTGACTGTGCTGATTTTTTTCGGCACGCGCTTGTGGGTGCCGCAGCGCTACTGGTTCCAGTGGACGTTTTCCGGTGTGGCCAGCGCATTGTGGATTGTGCAACTGGCCCGCTGGGGACATCGGTTTTTCACCTGGAACTATCGCTTGACGACACGATTTTTGTATCAGGATCGGGGCGTGAAACCGCTGATCGCCCGCCGTTATGCGTTGCCGACCATTAGCCGGGTCGAGGTGCGCAATAATGCGCTGGACAAATGGCTCGGCATCGGCGATCTTTGGATTTGTTTTGACGACACCGACCAGCCGGCGGCCGTGCTCAAGGCGCTGGTAGCGCCGCGCACCGCAGCCGGCATCATCCGCGAAGCCATCAAAAAAGCTCGTGAAACACTTACCTGACCAAAGGTTAATCATGCGAAAACTCGCGCTGCCGCTGTTCTTTTTCCTGGTTCTGCTCGTGGCCTTGCCGGCCCAGGTTCCGGGCCAAACCACTGAATTCACGCCCGATCCCGAAAAGGTGTTGCGCTGGGGCAAAGGCTACCGCTACCCCCAGGCCGGCTGGATCGTTGTGCACATCGAAGGCGAACCGTATGAACGCGGCTATCAGCATGGGCGATTGATGGCACCCGAGATCGCGGCTTATGTGCGTTGCTTCGCTCAAACGACAAACTACAAGGCCCCTGAACAGGGCTGGAAAACCGTCCGCATGTTCACCAACGCCATGTTCTTGCGGAAGTTCGAAAAGGAATACCTGGAAGAGATGAAGGGCATTGCCGACGGCGCTGCCGCGGCGGGCGCTCGCTTTGACAATCGGCCCATCGACCTGGTGGACATCGTGGCCATTAACTGCCAGGCCGAGATTGAATCCATTGACGAAGCCAACGCCGCCACGCCTCACGGCCTGGAAGAAAAGATCTTCCCCGACCCGCAGCCGCAAGCCAAGCCGTTGCCTCGCGGCGATCATTGCAGCGCCTTCGCGGCCACCGGTCCCGCCACGGCCGACGGCAAGATCGTTTTCGGCCACATCACCATGTGGAGCCTGTACCCGTCCAATTTCTACAACGTCTGGCTCGACATTCAGCCGACCAAGGGCCATCGCTTCGTCATGTGCGCCTTCCCCGGCGGCATCCAGAGCGGCCTCGATTATTACATGAACGAAGCCGGCTTGCTTATCAACGAAACAACCATCAATCAAACCAAGTTCGACATCAACGGCATGACTTGTGCTTCGCGCATCCGCCAGGCGATTCAGTACTCCAGCACCATCGACAAGGCCGTCGAAATCCTGCTCAAGGACAACAATGGCCTTTACACCAACGAATGGATGCTGGCCGACATCAACACCAATGAAATCGCATTGTTTGAGCTGGGCACGCACAAGCACAAGTTGTGGCGCTCCAGCAAAAACGAGTGGTTTGGCGACACCCCCGGTTTCTACTGGGGTTGCAACAACGCCAAGGACCTCGACGTCCGCCTGGAAACGATTCCAAGCGCCCAGGGCAAACCGGCCAACGTCGTCTACAGGCCGGATTCGCGCGACATTGCCTGGCAGAAGTTTTACCGCGAAGACAAAGGCAAAATCGGCGTCGAGTTCGGCAAGAAGGTCACGAGGCTCGTTGG
>DASRAT010000056.1:0-2913 GCA_035638015.1 Gemmataceae bacterium
ACTCTCCTGGCCTCTTGCTATATTCATCATAACTGAACATGTGTTCATTATGCAAGAGGAAAAACCAAAAAAACCGGGTCAGCAAAATCACTGTGCATGACTCAGCAGACGCCGATTGTGGGACGGCCTTTCCAGGCCATCCCACAAAGCCAATCTCAAAAAAACCTGGAGAAATTGAGGTTTCAAAGTGCGCGGTGCAAGCTGGCAGCCGCGTTTGAGAGGGGATTTGAGGATGGGCTATGCTGCAAGAGGCATCGTGGAGGGTTGCAAGATGGAACGATATACGCCAAAGGTCTCTGTCGCGCACCGTCGCCAAGTAAACGGCGCCGCCCACTCGCGCACTCCCCGCCTCAGTTCACGCACCCAATCCTCATCAACAATCAGCCGCCCCATCGCCTCGCGCCAGCCGTCCTCATCCTCCGCGTCGATCAACTGCCCGCACGGCCCAACGACCTCCGCCACCGAGCCGGCCGTGGAAGCCAGCACCGCCCCGCCGCAGGCCATCATCTCCAAGGGCGGCAAGCCGAAACCCTCGTAATGCGAAGGATAGACCAGCGCCCTGGCCCCGTTGTAAAGCAACGCCAAATGCTCCTCCGCCAGGTAGCCCAGATGGAAGACGCCGCGCTGGCGAGCATCGCCTTCGAGTTGCCGCGCCAGGCCCGCGGTGTTCCAACCCCATTTGCCGACCAACAACAGAGGACACATCCCACGGACCGCGTCGGGCAGGCTGCAATAAGCCCGCACCAACATCTCCAGATTTTTCCGCGGCTCCAGTGTGCCGACGTGCAGCAAGTACGAAGGCGGCAAATCGAGAGCCATCAGCCCAGCGCGTACCTGGGCGGCCGCTAGCGGCATCAAGCCGGCGCGAATGCCGTGATAAACCCGCGTCACCCGCTCCGGCGACACGCCAAGCTCGCGGATGATTTCTTCGCGCGTGAAATCGGAGCCGGTCAAAAAATGCGTGCATTGATCCAACGCCCGTTCCAAATGGCGCTGGTATTGCTTGACGCGGTCAGCCGGGTGCCACTCGGGATGCGCGATGGCCGACAGATCATGCAACGTCGCAATGGTGGGACATTCGCACGGCATCGGCAGGATATTCGGCTCATGGTAAAGATCGTAGCGCTCGCGGCGGCAAACGGCCTGGAAATGGCGGAATTTGAGTGGCTGAAGGCTACGCAATGCGCCACGAACGGCGGGCACCGATAACACCCGGCGAACGAGTCCCGCGCCCGGAACAAATCGCCGCTCGTCAGATTTACTAGAAGGTTGGTTGCCGCCATCTTTCGGCGATCCCGTCAGCCGTGCGTGCATGCGCCACATCCATCCGGTGGGATAGACGTGAATCTCATCCAAGCCGCTTTGAGCCGTCAGCGCATTGACCAACTCGGCGGCATAGTGGCCGATGCCGGTGCGAGAGCCGAGGGTCGGCTGGCGGTTGAATACGATACGCATGGCATCATCCTTGACGCGGTGGTGGTTCGTAAACTCAGCAGGCAATACTGTTGGCCTATGATCGCAACCGCTTTTCGCTCCGGAAGGGCGGCATTCGCCCCGGAGGGGCGACGGAGTGTAGCCACGGGTGAAGCGTCGCGGCGGCAAAGCCGCCCGACGCGCAACCCGTGGACCACGATTCCTCCCAATTCCCTTTCGCCCCGGAGGGGCGACGGAATCCCCACTATGCAACCAGCCACTAAATCGGCAGGGTGCAGATCAGGCACGCAAATCCTGACTCGCTAATGCAGCGCTGCGTAGGCAGGTCCGCAGGCAAAACCCAAACCTGACCAGCCTGCACAGCCTGAGGACCTTGCGCCGTTAACAACTTCCCGGCGCCGCTTGTTGGAATCAACAAATGCAATGTGTTTTGACCGCCAACACCAACCTCGCCAGCATTACTCCAATACTCCAGCTGGAAAAAGGGGCACGTTGCCAGCGTTTGTCGCGGTCCATTAGCATGAACCGCCCGCACCGGCCCCGCCTTCCAATCGATACACGCCAACGCTTCCTCAATGTGCAGCGTCCGCGACTTTCCCTGCGTGTCCACCCGGTTCCAATCAAACAACCGAAACGTCGCATCGCTGGTCTGCTGAATCTCCGCCATCAACACACCGCCGCCGACAGCATGCACCGTTCCCGCCGGAAGAAACACACTGTCGCCAGCTTGCGGCTCAAAACTGTGCAAACACTCGGCAACCGTTCCTTTGGCCAGCGCCGCCCGCAAGGTTTTTTCATCCACACCCGGCAACAAACCGGCATAAACTCTGCTGCCCGGCTGCGCTTCCAGGATAAACCACACTTCCGTCTTGCCGCCTTCGCCGGGCCACCACTTTTTGACCAGTTCATCATTGGGATGCACTTGCACCGAAAGCCAATCATGGCAATCGAGATATTTCACCAGCCAAGGAAAAACGCTGTATTTGTCGGCGGCCTGGCCAAGCAACTCCGTACGGCGGTTTGTCATCAATTCGCGTAATGAGATGCCTGCCAATGGCCCGTTGGCAACAAAACTGGCGTAAGAGGAATGATCGCTGACTTCCCAGGATTCGCCGTAGAGCTGTGCATCGGGCAATGGTTTATGCAGACGCTCGCCAAGACGGCGGCCGCCCCAGACCATTGGCCTCAGATAGGGTGTGAAAATTAGGGGGCCCATCGGTCGTCACTCGCCACTCGTCACTCGCCACTCACCACTATCTTACGCCGCCAGGCCGTGCGCGACCTGGTTCGCCCAGCCCTTGTAAGCGTCTATGACCTCCCCCGGCCGACCGACCTGTCGAATCTGGCCATGATCCATCCACACGACACGATGGCACAACCGCTCGATTGATTTCAAATCGTGTGAAACCATCACTATCAACTGAGCCTTGTCCATCATCTCGCGCATGCGGATTCCGGCTTTTTCCGTGAAGGCCATGT
>DASRAT010000057.1:0-2501 GCA_035638015.1 Gemmataceae bacterium
CCGCGACAGCGCCGGCCGCTCCCGATCCCCTGGTTCCGATTCTTCTCAAACGCCCCAAAAAGATGGCGGAGCGACGCGGACCGCCTTTGTTGCCGCCAACCATGCCGCCGCGGCCGGAGCCGTTGCCCGCTCCTCGGCCCAGCTGGTTGAATGCGCCGCCCCCGTCCGTCCCGGAAACACATGGGCGGGTCATGACGTGGTTGTTGAACATTAATGGTTCCTTTGACACCTTGACCAAAATCCTCGGCCCCCTGGGCCGCTGGCTTCGCGGCGACCAAGGCCGGTTTCTGATCGGCTGGTGCGGCCTGGCCATGATCATTGTGGCGGTCATTTGGGCTTTGCTGGCGTTCCTCGGTTGAATTGGAGGGGGCGGACTCCATAGAATTCATGAGTCTAGCTGAAATCGCCGCCGCCCGAGGAAAGATGATGGCCACTACCCCCGAGACGATGGATCACGTCACGTTGCCGCAACGCAATTTCTCGCCCATTGCGGGATTGCTCAGTTACCTCGTGCCGGGCCTGGGCCAGATCGTGCAAGGCCGCATTGGTAAGGGCCTGTTGTTCTTCGTCTGCCTTTACGGCCTCTTTTTCTACGGCCAGTACCTGGGTGATTGGCGCAACGTCTATGTCAGCGGCGGCCCGCCCGCGAATCAGGGCCAACAAAACAAGACCCGGCTGTTGGATGTAATCACCGAGAAGGCTCGTTTTTTCGCGCAATTCTGGATCGGCGTGGCCGCCTGGCCGGCCCTCGTTCAGAACCTTAGCGATCTGCCCGAGGGCAAAGAACATGCCATGTTTGGCAATTATCAGCGCCGCCCGACCGAAAAAGAACTTAACGACCAGCAGCGCAACAGCGAAAAATCGCTGGATCTGGGCTGGGTGTACACGGTTATCGCCGGCGTCCTCAATATCCTGGTGATTTACGACGCCCTGGCGGGACCGGCCCACGGCGCCAGCACAAGCAGGGCCGTCGCCAACGCCAGCACCAAGGAAACAGCCCTCGCCTGAGTGCCTCGGGAAACACGCATGCTTTATCTTCATTTGCTGTTTCTGATTCCCGTCATCAGCCTGGTATACAGCGCCACGCGCTTCGACGAATGGTCCACGATCTTGCACGAGGCCTGGCGCTGGGGCATTCGCATGGCCGGTTTCCTGTTACTCATCGCCGCCGCCATCTATGTGCTTGCGAAGTTCCTCTAAACCTTTGCCGGCGCGCACGGGGTTGCCATGGCCGAGACGCTCCCCAATCCCAGCACCAACCTTCCGCCTGGTGGCGACGACCCCGCCGCTGACTTTCGCTGGGCCGCCTTCTTTCAACGCAGCACCGAACCACTTTTCGTTCTCAATCGCCGCCGTCAAATACTTTTCGTCAACCGCGTCTGGGAGGGCCTAACCGGACTGGTGGGCCGTGACGTTTACAAACGCGTGTGCAAGCGGCAACGCGACGCCGAGCCGGGTTCCATCGAGGCCGTGTTGAACGCCCTTAGCCCGTCCCGTGAAGTGATGGCGGGTCGCCAAATCCGAGCTCGCCGGTTAATCGTGCAACCGGGCTCGGCGCCTGTCTGGTGGGACGTTGATTACTTTCCTCTGCTCGGGCCCCATGGCTTGCTGGGCATCGTCGGCAAGATTCACGTCGTTCAGAGCGTGCCAACGTCGAGGCCGCAGCCCTTGCCGGAGAAACTGACCGCTCTCCGCCAGCGCCTTGTCGCCACTTACGGATTGCAGCATTTGCCAACGGAAGTGCCGGCCATGCGCCGCGTCGCCGAACAGCTGCGCCTGGCCAGTGGCGCCACCGTGCCTGTGCTGCTGGTGGGAGAAAGCGGCGCCGGCAAAGAATGGCTCGCCCGCACCATCCATCACGAAAGCGCTCAGCGGGAAAATCCCTTTGTCGCGCTCGATTGTGGACATCTGCCGGACAAGGCGCTGGCATGGGCGTTGTTCGGTCCACCCGGCTTCGCACAGCGCGCGGGGGCGACGCTTTATTTGCAGGAGCCATTCCATTTGCCGCGCGAATTGCAATCTCGCCTGTGCGAACATTTCACCAGACAAACGGAAGACGCCGGCCGACCGCGTTTGCTTGCAGGCACAACCGCGGCCAGTGACGGCGGCCGCTGGCTGGAAGAGTTTCATTGCCTGCTCAGTCCTGTGACGATCCAGGTGCCGCCGCTGCGAGAACGCGTGGTCAATTTGCCTTTTTTCGTGGACCGCTTGCTGGAACGTGCAAGCAGTGGACGTGATACGCCGGTGTCTGGGTTGTCAGACGAGTCATGGGAATTGGTGCGGGCTTATTCGTGGCCTGGCAATCTTCACGAACTGTACGCTGTGCTGGCCGCAGCCTGCCGCCGCGCCAAAAGCAACCGCGTGGAGGCCGCCGACCTGCCCTGGTTCCTGCGCACCCCTGGCCCTGTCCCGGAACGCACCATCCCGCTGGACAAAATCCTCGAGCAGGTCGAGCGCCGCTTGCTGCAATGGGCATTGGCCGCCGCCAAGGGCAACAAGAG
>DASRAT010000058.1:0-4904 GCA_035638015.1 Gemmataceae bacterium
CGAACACGGTGCCGACCAGCCCAATCATCGGCCCGAGCGTACCAATCGTACCCAGGTAGTTGATGAGTTGCTCCTTGCCCGCGCGTACGCTGTCGAGCATGTTGGCCGCAGCCTGACGGGCGTCTTCCAGTCCATATTGCAAGCGGCCCATGCCCGCCGTCAAAACGCGGGCCAGACACGAACCATTGGCACGGCAAAGGCTATAGGCCTGCTGGTACTGGTGCAAGCTGACGGCAGCGGTGAATAGTTGAACGAATTTCGGAGGCAGCTGCGCTCCAAGGCGCAGATCGAGGACGAGCAACACAAACAGCGTCGCCAGGCAGATAGACACTATTAGCAACAGTGGCCCGAAAAAGATGCCTGCCGACGAAACGATGTGCGTCAGCATGTCGGCGGCGCCGCGCTCTTCAGCATGCGCACTAGAGGCGCTGGCGTGCAATACGACCAACGCCATCCCAACAATGCTCGGCCATCGAAGCCGGTAAAGGAGCGCATCCATGCAAAGTTCCCGGCCAGGGAAATTGGTTTGAGTCTATTCTGCCCCATCATGGGAATAATCGGCGGGATATGTCAAGATGAATGGCATGCTGCGCGTGCCTTGCCGTCACAGCAACTTTAACCCGCGCAAAGCCTCACGCGGTTCGTCAAAGCTACAACTGCCAAAGCCCACTGCGAACTGCTGCCGCGCCACCGCAATTTCCTCGACGCTGGCGCCGAATTCACCCCAGCGCAGGCCGTCATCGTCGAAGTTGAAGTGGCTCGCCTCGGTGTCCTCGATGATTTGCTGAAGCCGCGGCTCCTCCAAACGGTGGGTCGCCGCCAGCACCGCCGCTACAAAAAGATTAAGGAAACCGTGGACCGGCGTGTTCAAACTTTCGTCTTGGTGCCGAAACGGCTGATGCAAGCCGGCTGTCGCTTTGAGAACAATCCCTTCGGCGCGGCAGACCGCCAAAACGTGGGCCACTTGCTCGGGCGAAAGCACCGCCGCCGCGGTGGTGCCGCCACAACGCAGCTTGAAGCCTGCCGGCCGGCAGCGCTGATAGGCGCCATGCATACGCTGTTCGCCATAGCTGGCAAGGTAGTGGATCAATGCCGCGGCGGATTCGACGGCGCCGCGCCAGTCGTCCATCAAGCCAATTTCCAAGAAGGGAGTCAGCGCCGGCGGCCCGTAGGTTTCGATCTCCTCGGCAGCGCGAACCAGGGTATAGCGAGCCAGGTGATGGTTCCGCCCCCAGCCCATCTCGTCGGGCAGCTTGACCTCGAAAACATCGACTTCCACCTTGCCCGCGTGGGTTTGGCGAAAAGTTTCAATGTCAGCCAGATCGGCACTCAGCCCTTGCAAAAACTCATCGCCAGTTTTGCCGCCACGGCCCAGCACCGAAAAGATAAACGGCGGATCCTCGTCAAAAAGCTTGTCGAAAGGCGCCAATTCGCTCAAACGGGCGGCGGGTACAACAAAACGGCCCAGCATCCAGCGGTCGCGCGATTTTTGGTGCCTGGCATAATTGCGAATGGCCCGGTCCAACGACAGGTTGGCGGGAGGAAAGATGCCGGCGTAGTCAAGAATGCCGGCGAGCAGGGCGCGAAGACTGGCGGCCATAGGCGTTCACTCAACGGTAGAGAGTTCATTCCATGTGTTGCCGTTGACACCACCCAGCCTACCAAAAAAGGAGGCTATCAACCATAAGAGTTGATAGCCTTGTGGATAGTGGGACGGCCTTCCCAGGCCGTCCATGTCAAGCCGGACGGCCTGGGAAGGCCGTCCCACAAAACTGCGTTAACCTTAATCTCCCCGCAGCCCAAGCCCAAAGGTCCGCAGTTTCTCGCGGACTTCCGTCAGCGACGTTTGCCCGAAGTTCTTCGACTCCAGCAATTCGTCCGCGCTGCGGCTGATCAATTCGCCAAAGGTGTTGATGCCCAGCCGATTCATGCACTTGCGGGCGCG
The DNA here is from genome assembly GCA_035638015.1 of Gemmataceae bacterium. Classification (GTDB taxonomy): domain Bacteria; phylum Planctomycetota; class Planctomycetia; order Gemmatales; family Gemmataceae; genus DASRAT01. The sequence continues at coordinate 1,946 of DASRAT010000058.1, forward strand.
AACCGAGAGGTTTAGCTCCGCCACCGGTTTGGCCAGCATCGCTTGCTCTTCGTCGCTGAGCTGCGCCGTCGCGGTGAACCGCCGCTCGAAGACCGAGCCTTCCTCCAGCGATTGGCCCAGGTGCAGGCCCTTGCTGGTGAGCATTTCCTTGATTTCCATGAGTGACGTTTCGCCGAAGTTCTTACTGCTCAGCAGCGATTGCTCGCTGACGCGGGTCAAATCGCCCAGCGTGCGAATGTTCATTTTCTTGAGGCAATTGCGGCTGCGGACAGAAAGCTCGAAATCAGTGACCGGGATCTCCAGCACCTGGCTAAAGCGGCTATTGGCGACATCGTCATCGGGGTTGTAGTACATCGTCACCGACGCCTGCGCATCACGCAGGAACAACCGGGCGTGGTCGTTAGCCGGGTCGGCATGCGAAACCTTGCGGTAACACTCGGCCGCCTTGTCGTATTTGTCGTGGTCTTCGTAAAGGATGCCGAGATTCATCAATACGCCGGCGTGCACCGGTGGGTGACTGACGCAGCGTTCGTAGTAGGTGATTGCTTCCTCGTCGTTGCCGGCCAGATCGTTGGCGTGGCCAAGCTGGAAAAGGGCGCCGGTATGGCTCGGATCAAGCTCGACCGACTTTTCCAGATGGCGCACCGCCGAGGGCCGCTCGCCCTCAGTTAGAAAGCAACTGGCCAGCTGGAAGTGGTACTCGGCATTGTGCGTGGCCTGGTCGGTCATTTTGCCGAGCAGCGTGCGAGCCTGGGCAATGTCGCCCTTCTGGCGATGGATGCCAGCCCGCTGGAGCTGCACCTGGCTGGCGGTGTAGCCCGATTTCTCGGCCTTTTCGAAAGCCTTGAGGGCCTCGTCGTAATCGTTTTTCTCCACCAGGGCCCGGCCGAGGTAGAAATTGGCCAGAGCGCCTTCAGCCTGCTGAAGGTGCTTGACGGCGTCGGCAAGATGGCCAAGGAAAAACGAGGCGATGCCGAGCTTGAGATGCCAGCGTTTGGCCTGTGGCGGCGCCGCGGCCTCGGCTTTTTTCTTGAGCACGTCGGTGACATCACGGAGCGTGCGGTATTGGGTTTTGCCCTGAGCCAGGGCCTCGCGGATTTTCTGGACTGTCCCGGCGTCGCAGTCTTCGCGCTCGACCAGGATCGCTTTCAAGTCGATCAACATCGGTTCCACCATCGACAACACCTCTGCTGGAAAACGCGGAAAGGGTGCATTCTGAACCACATGGCGTAGAAGGTCTTAGTATAACTAGGCTAGCATTGAACGCAAGAGCAGTGAAGTATTCGCCCGTTCACAAGCCGCTTGCGGCTTAGCGAAGGACCATGTCGAAACAGAAAACCAACCAGCCCAGTTGTTACGCAATGGTGCAACCCGGCCTCGAAAAAATCGCCGGCGAGGAAATCCGCCAATCCCTGGACGGCGACGTAAAACGAGCCGCCAAGGGCATTATCGTCTTTCGCGCGCCCGAAATCGACGAGAGTTTGTTGCAGCTGCGAACCGTTGAAGACGTCTTTTTGCTGGCCTGGGGCACCGACAAACTGACTTTCCGTGCTGAGGACCTTGAACACATCCGCCGCTGGACGGCCAAGGACGTGAACTGGGACAGCCTTTTGAGCATCCATCACACGCTACGGCCCAAACCGAAAGGCAAACCGAGCTATCGCCTGGTCACGCAAATGAGCGGCACCCATGCCTACCGCCGGATGGAAGCCGGCAAAGCGCTGGCGAAAGGCCTGGCGGGCAAACTACCGGCTAGCTGGCGTTTCGCCGACGAGAACGCGTCTGTCGAGATTTGGTTGACGATCAACGGAACGACAGCGGTTTGCGGATTACGGTTGTCGGATCGCACGATGCGGCATCGCACTTATAAGAGTGAGCATTTGCCGGCGTCGCTTCGGCCGACGGTAGCGGCCGCGATGGTGCGCTTGGCGGAATTGAAACCGCGCCAGGTGTTACTCGACCCCATGTGCGGAGCAGGCACGATCTTGGCCGAACAGCTAGCGTTGGGTTTGCACGATAAGGGTGCCAAGGTACGCGTTATCGGAGGCGACATCGACCTGTCTGCATTGAAGGTTGCGGAAGTGAACTTGCGGCCCGTGGGACGCGGCCACCTGGTGCGCTGGGATGCGAGACAGTTGCCGCTGGCAGATAAGAGCGTTGACGCCATAGCCTCAAACCCACCGTTTGGCGTGCAACTCGGCGAGCCGGAGGAAATGGGCCCGCTTTATCGGCGGGCTTTGAAGGAGTACAACCGGGTTCTGCGGCCGGGGGGGCGGGCGGTTTTGTTGGTGGCCGATTATGCGGCATTGAAGGAGGCGGCGCTCAAGGTGGGATGGAGTTCGCTTCGACATCTGCAGGTGCGGGTGTTGGGACAGAAGGCGACGATGAGTGCTTGGCACAAAGGGACGTAACTTTGTGCAAACCGATACCGAAAGCCAAATCCCCTTGAGATCGATTTATTTTTTGCTCAGCATAATCGCTCGGCTTTTCGCAAGTTGCAACCGTTTTTCAACGTCTTGACTGTTAGGGTCGTAACCACTCACGATAACATTTCTTATTGCTAGGATTAGCCATGCGATCATAAGTGCAGGTGAAAATATGGCGACAATGCCTAACCACGGGACGGTCCCACCGTTTACTAGATTTTCGATCCCGATGTAAAAGGCAAGGGGGAGATCCAGAAGAATCAAAGAAAAGGCAATTGCACGCATCCACAAATGGCGATATTTCCTCGCCTTTAACACCATGTTCTGTTGATACCAACCGCAAGCCGGACAGGGAACAATGTCGAACGCATTGTCCAGCTTAGACCGAAGCTTGATATTTGCTCGCTGCAAAGCATCTTTTGAATTGCCTCCATTCGTTTCAAAATACCGGTGGCCAACGTCGATGACTTTCGCGGCTCGCTGGAGCTGATAGGCAAATGGCATGGAACAAAACTCGCACAAAACATGCTTGG
>DASRAT010000059.1:0-5929 GCA_035638015.1 Gemmataceae bacterium
CAACGGCCGCCACGTGCCGCCGGCCTCCGGCGAATATCTCGATAACGTCGAACCCGCCGCCGGCCGCGTCTATTCGCGCGTCGCTCAGAGCGATGAACGCGATATTGAAATCGCCGTGCAAGCTGCGCAGGCAGCATTTGGGAAGTGGTCACGAACGCCCGTCGCCGAGCGTTCGCACATTCTCATGGACATTGCCCAGCGCATCGAAGCCAATCTCGACAAACTCGCCGAGGCTGAATCGATCGACAATGGCAAACCGCTACGCCTGGCCAAGATCGTGGACATTCCCAGGGCGGCGAGTAATTTTCGTTTCTTCGCGACCGCCATCCACCATTTCCATTCCGAATGCTACCGCACCGACACGCTCGCTCTCAATTACACATTGCGGCAGCCACGCGGCGTGGTGGGCCTTATCTCCCCGTGGAACTTGCCGCTTTACCTGTTCACATGGAAGGTGGCCCCCGCGCTGGCCGCCGGCAACACCGCCATCGCCAAGCCTTCTGAGTTGACACCGATGACGGCCCATTTGTTCACCGAAATCTGCCAACATGCGGGTTTGCCGCCTGGTGTCTTGAACGTTGTTCATGGTCACGGCAACAAAGCGGGGGCCGCCCTCGTTAGCCATCCAGCCATTCGCACTTTGTCGTTCACCGGCGGCACGGTCACGGGCGCAGAGATTGCCCGCACGGCTGCCCCGATGTTCAAAAAGCTAACCCTGGAGCTGGGCGGCAAAAACCCAAACATTATCTTCGCGGACGCCGATCTCGATGATGCGGTCAAAAATAGCTTGCGCAGCTCATTCGAGAACCAGGGCGAAATCTGCCTGTGCGGCTCGCGCATTTTTGTCGAAAAGGCGATTTACCCGGCGTTTGTTGATCGCCTAGTAGCTGCCGCCAAGATGCTCAAGGTTGGCGATCCTCTGGCGCCTGACACCGACCAGGGTGCACTGGTCTCGCAAGCGCATCGCGAAAAAGTCCTGTCCTATTTGAAACTTGCTCGCGACGAAGGCGGCAACGTTCTATGCGGCGGCGGCAAGGCCACTGTCCCCGGCAGATGCGCCAACGGTTATTTTGTCGAACCGACGGTCGTAACAGGTTTGTCGCCCGATTGCCGCGTGAATCAGGAAGAAATCTTTGGCCCCGTGGTGACCGTCACTGCCTTCGAAAGCGAAGACGACCTTTTGGAAATGGTCAATGGCGTAAAATACGGTTTGTCCGCCTCTTTGTGGACGCGCAATCTGGGACGCGCCCATCGTCTAGCCGAACGCATCGACGCCGGCACCGTCTGGGTCAACTGTTGGCTGCTGCGCGATCTCCGCACGCCCTTCGGCGGCATGAAACACAGCGGCGTCGGCCGTGAAGGCGGCGAAGAGGCCTTGCGATTTTTCACGGAAGTGAAGACAGTATGCGTGAAATATGAAAGCTGATTTTGTGATTCGCAAGGAGACATTGCATGAAGCTCATACTTCTCGCTGTGGTGTTCTGCATCGTCGCTCCTCTCGGCTTGGTTGCCCAAGATAAGGCGGACGCCCACAAGATCGGTGGCGCCTTCGCCGTCGACACCGCCAAAGGCCTCGCCTACCGCGAAGGCAAAGACGCCGATCCTGTTCGCCACAAGTTGGACATCTACACCCCCAAGGGACAAAAGAATTTCCCGGTGTTGATGTTCGTCCACGGCGGCACCTGGAAATCGGGCAACAAAGAACTTTACGCCCCGCTCGGTCAGCTTTTGGCCAAAAATGGAATTGGCACTGTCATCATCAACTATCGCCTGAGTCCCGCCGTCAAGCATCCCGCCCACATCGAGGATGTCGCCAAGGCCTTCGCCTGGACACACAAAAATATCGCCAAATACGGCGGCAATCCCAATAACTTCTTCGTCTGCGGCCACAGCGCCGGAGGCCATCTCGTCTCCCTTCTCAGCACCAACGAGACCTATCTCAAAGCCGAAAAGCTCGCCATCAGCAATATCAAGGGCACCATCCCCATCAGTGGCGTTTTTGTCCTGCTCCCGACCGCCCAACTCAAGGACGTTTTCACCGAAGACAAGGACATTGTCAAAAGCGCCACGCCAATTGAGTTCGTCAAAGGCAAACATCCGCCAAGTTTAATGATCTATGCCGACAAAGAAATCGCGACGCTTGATGTGCAAGCCGAACTCATGTGCAAGAAACTGCTGGAGGCCAAATGCGAGGCCCAGACCTTGAAGATCGACAACCGCACGCACACCAGCATCATCGTCAACATGGCCAACGAAGCCGACCCCGCGACGCAGGCGGTTTTTGGGTTTTTGGCGAAGCATGGCGGGTTGAAGCTACAAAACGTGAAGAAGTAGAGCACCTCCCTACAGGTTTCTCATGGCCCTTCTGAATACCCGCTTATTCCGCGTTCGCTATGCGCCTCGCCCCGAGGAGCAAGCTTTCCTGCAAAGGGCAATGGTCCAGCGCGATGACGAACTAATCATTCAGGCGGCGGTCCTCGACGACCGCGAAAGCGAGCGCTTTTTCGGCGTGGACCTGGCTCACAAAGGAATGCAGCCCGTGTGGCTGCGGATCACCAATACCGGCAAGCAGCTGTATCGGCTCCGCCTCGCCAGCCTGGATCCCAGCTACTATCCGCCTCTGGAGGCCGCGTTTGTTAATCATTTCGCCATCGGCAAACGACTTATTGGCTTTGGCATGCTCGCCTGGCTCTTTCTGCCCCTGTTGATCCTCTTACCATTCAAGATTTTAAGCGCCTGGTCGGCCAACCGCCGCATGGACGCCTTTTTTCAGGAGCATGGCATCAGCTCGGGTTTAATCGTACCCGGTCAGGATTTGGCAGGCTTTGTGTTCACGTCCCATGACGCGGGCACCAAACAACTTGCCGTCAGGCTGACGGGCCCCAAAGGCGTCAAGGCATTCTCGTTTTCCATTGTGATACCTGGTCTCAGAGTCGATCACGGCGGCAAACGATTCGAGCAGCTCCTGAGCTCGTCCGCATCGATTGAGTGCGACGAGGGCGAGCTTCAAAAACGACTTGCGGCATTGCCACGCAGCACCACAAATAAGCGTGCAACTGTAGAGGGCGACCCCCTCAATCTGGTGGTGATCGGCGATTTCGACACCATCATTAACGGCCTCGGCGCCCGCTGGGACGAGACTGAAACGATCAGCTTTTCCTCGTGCTGGCGCATGGCCAAGGCCTTTGTGTTCGGCACCGGCTACCGCTATTCCCCCGTCAGCCCGCTCTTTGTCGAGGGCCGCAGTCAGGATTTTGCCCTTCAAAAGGCACGGCAAACGATCAACGAACGGCTGCACCTTCGCCTGTGGCTGACCCCGCTGCGTTTCCTGGGCAAACCAGTCTGGATCGGCCAAATCAGCCGCGATATCGGCGTCCGTTTCACTCTGAAGACCTGGAACCTGACCACGCACAAGATCGATCCCAACGTTGATGAAGCCCGGGACTATCTGCTCGACGACCTCATGGAAGCCGGCCGCGTCTCGCACGCGGCCTACGTCGCGGGGGCACAGCCTTCCGAGAGGGCGATTCCCAGACGCAATCTGACGGGCGATCCCTACTTCACCAACGGATTGCGGGCAGTCGCCGTGTTCTCGGATACCAGGACGGAGCCGATATTCCTTCAGTGGGCGGCTGACGAGGCCTAACCAAGGCGGGCGTAGAGCATAGCAACAGGCCACCGCAGCAAGTAACCGCCTTTGAGGTGCATGGCCCGCCCAACAAAAAGACACCGGCGGCCTCGTGTCGAGGCCGCCGGTGAGGGGTGAGTGCGGGTGAATTGGGTCGGGGTAGGAGGCCGCTGGGGGGAGCGGCCCTCGGGGGATATTTGATGGGGGAAAATGACTCCTATTAAGCCGCTTCCAAAACCGCCGCTCGCCGCTGAAGCTCTTGGCACAACCTGCGGCAGCAGTCCAGGTCGCGGATCATGGTTTCGGTTGATTCTTAGCTTGTCAGTTCACGCGTTGCGTTTAACGGAAGTGATGTAATGCAAGGGCCGTGCCAAAGCTTCGCTCTCGGTGGGAACAAAATCACATCTTATTACTGGGTATTTAGTTACGTAATAATGCAACCATGGCGCTATTGGCGGCCAACTACTGGGGAATTGCAATCTTTCCAATCAACGAGCGGTTTTGATTGCAAATCGTTCCTAAAACGGATAAACGGCGCGGTTTAACCCCGCCTGGGCAAGCCCAGCGGCTCTGTTACTGCATTTCCCCGCGCCTCCAAGCCATGACCTATACTCACATGAGCATTCAAACTCGCTCACAACGCAGTCATGTCGCGTCGAGGTTGGATCATGGCTTTTCCCCTGTCAATTGGATTCGCAGCCCCAATCCGCACCGTTTCAGTGCCGAGTGCATTTTCGGGATTGGGTTGGCCCGTTGCGCTGCTGGGTCAATTCGTGATGGTCTTTGCACTGGTTGCATTGTCCAGCCCGGGCCGCATCGACATTGTGGACGGGCAAACGCGCTACGAAGTCGCCCGCAGCATGGTCGATCACGGCGATTCGATCATCCGCGACAAGGCGACGTGGTTCGCGGTTTACAAGGGTCGAGATGGTGACGATTACACCGATTATCGACTTCCCCAATCCGTGCTAGGCGCGGCGGCCATCGTGGCGGCTGATGCCACGGGGCCTAGCAACGAAACCCGCCGGCAATTCTTTTTCACGCTCACCAGTCCTTTCATGGCCGGGCTGCTAGCCGTCATTTATGCATTGTGGTTTCGTGGTCTCGGCCAAAGCGTGGGCGCCAGCCTGGCCTGGGGTGCAGCCGGCGTCTTTTGCACGCCGAGCTGGTATTACGGCACCAGCACCTTTGACGACATGCTGGGCACCGTGGGCATTGTGTTTGCCGTCGCCGTTGCCTGGTGGGCGCGAACCCAACGACCATTGCTGGGCGCCGCGCTGGCGGGATTGACGCTGGCGTGGGCGGTCAACTCCAAGCCCCCTCTGATCATCTTCACTTTGCCGGTGCTGGCGGCCCTGTGTCCGCTGCACTTGCCGTGGCGGCGAAACCTTCTTTCCGCGGGGTTGGTTTGCTTTGGTGTCGCTGTTGGCGTGGTGATTTACAAGGCATATCACGCCTACAAGTTCCCGCCCGGAAGCGAAGAGCCCTTTGCCGAATACGAAAAGCTGTACGGCGACTGGACGACTCCCAATCCGTTGCCGGGTTTATTCAGTTTGGCCTTCAGCGCGTCCTGCGGGGTGTTGTGGTATTGCCCGACGCTGTTCCTTAGTTGGCGGGGCTGGCGAGTGTGGCGCCAGGACGAGGCCAAGAAGTCGTTTTGTCGCGCGGTTTTGGCGGCATCGCTGCTTTTTGTGTTGTCGGTTTCGTTTTTGCCGTTTTTCAAGGGCGAGCCCTGTTGGGGTCCGCGTTACTTGACGCCGGTCTTCGCCGTGTGGTGGTTCTTCGTTCCCTCCGCCCTGGCGAATGTCCGAATTGGGCTGGCGAAGACGGTGTTGGGTTTGGGCGTGGCCGTGCAATTGTTAGGCTTGAGCGTCGATCCCATGCGGCTTTTCGTGCAACTGCCGCTGCACTGGAGCTATTACAACACGCATCCGTGGCTGGGCTTTGACGGCACGATCTCACATCTGATGCAGCGGCCTCGCGAAATCGTCGAGATTTTGGCTAACAAAGAGGATCGCGCGCCGGAGTACAATCCCGGTGCGATTCCGACGCATGCCGGTTGCATCAGTGCAGCCCCGCCGGCTCTGACGAGCATCATCGGCATGATGGCCATGCCGCACAGTCCTGGACCTCTCAATGGTGCCGCCGGCTATTGGCCCGCAGCCGCAGTGCAGCTTCCCGTCGTCACCCAGCAGGGCTTGAAACGCTACCACATCTTCAATTCATTTCGGCCGTGGGTCTTCAGCCAGTGGTATTTGACCGAAGATGTCAGGCCGGTCGACATGGGCAAGACAATCCAGT
>DASRAT010000060.1:0-3593 GCA_035638015.1 Gemmataceae bacterium
GATCATGGCCATCTGCGCCGCGCTCGGCATCAGCCTGTGGATTCTGGCCCGGGCGGCGTTGCCCGACAATACCAACATGCAATTCGTCATTCTCATGGTACCGGCTGCTATCTTTTACCTTTACACTCGCCGCATCCTGCCGGGTTTGAGGGTTTTCAAGCATGTGCTGCGTGGCATCAGCTACGCCAACGTCGGCCAGATTCGCCCCGCTCTGATTTCGTTGGGCCGCGCATTGCAACTCGATCCCAACCATGATTTGGCCCGCGAGCAGCTGTGGAACGTGCATCGCCTGATGGATTTCACCCAGGTGGTCCATGACCCCGACACGCTGGCGCTCATCAACTTTGACCTCTGCGTCGACCGGGCCGCCACACTGCTTTTGGCCAGCAAGCCCAAACCGGAGCATCTGGCGGAAGCCTACCGGCTGCTCGATTTGACCGCGAGCCAGCGGCCGATGATGACGCCGCGCTGCGATTACTGGCGGGCCGTGGCGCTCACTCACGAAAAACAATTTGGCGAAGCGGCGCGGACGCTGGAACGTGTCATCACCGGCGAAGGCGCCGATGCGGGCAATCCCTATCGCCGGGCGATGCTGTTCAATGCCTGGCAATTGGCAGTCATGCTGCACCCTGAACTGACCAGCCGCGTCGGTGTGCCGCAACTCGCCGTGCCCGGCCGCCGCATGCAGGCCATTGCCGCCGCCGAGCGCCGGCTGGCCGACAATCCCGAAGAGGCGGGCCCGTGGGAATTAAAACGCGTCCTTTACAACGATCTCACCGAAGAGGAATATCAGACGCACGTCATCGACGGCAAACCGCCGGACCGCTTCGATCACGCGTTTGCGTTGCAACTAGGAATGGGTTTGGTCACCGATCCTGAATTATGGCGCCGGGGCTGCGAGTATCTGCGGATCGCGGCCAAGGGACTGCCCACGCAGGGGCCGACGATTTACCTGACGATCGCCAATGCCAGCGAAAAGGCGGGCGACACCGCTGGCGTTTGGGAGGCTTACGAGACGATTAAGCGCATCGGCCGCAATGTGGGGCCGAAGAATTTGACCACCGAGGATCGCCACACCTATTTCGCGGTGGTCAAGGCGCTGGCCGAAGACGCCGCCAAACGCGGCGATACCGCGGCGGCCATCGACAATTACCGGCTCTTCACTGAATATGAGCGAGCCGGCGCCAACACCTATCGCACGCTGGCGGATCTGTACGAACAGCAAGGCGACGCCTGGGCCGCCCTGCACGCGACCGAACAAGGATTGGTCTATGACACGACCGACAAGGATTTTCTGGCCCGCAAGGACCGCTATTACTACTCGGTGAAACCCTCGGAGCTACAAGCGCGTTTGGACCAAGTTCGCAAGTGGTTTGATGTCGCCTACTGCAAACAGAAGGCCCGCTGGTTGCTCGACCATCAAGGTGAGGACCTCGACCTGCTCGATTGGTCGACCCATCTCGCGGACTTAGCTCAGATCATGGAGCCGTCGAGCATGATGGTGCGCGTGTTGCGGGCACGCATGCTGCGTCGCCGCGGCGAAACCGATCAGGCCATCGCCCTGCTCGAAGAGGTCCGCGGCAGCAAACCCGAGAAGTTTCCCAACAACGAAGAGGAAGAGGCCTGGTTTCAAAGTTGCCGGCTATTGGGTGATATGTACCTCAACATCAAGCCCGATCTTTCGATTGCCTGCTTTCAAGAGTATCGCAAGCACGGCAAAAGCGGCGCTGACACGATTTACAAAATGGGCGTCGCTTATGAAAACCTCGCCGATTTCGTGAAGGCGCGGAAGTGCTACGAAACTGTGGCGGCCTACGAGGATCACCCGCTAGCGCACGAGGCGAACAGCGCCCTGCACCGGCTGCAAACCACCTGACCCATTTATGGTTTCGCGCTAACCATTAGGTAACCAACATGCAAATCACTGGCACAGTGGCATTAGTCACCGGAGGCAGCTCGGGCCTGGGCGGCGCCTGCGTCCGGTATCTCGCAAACGCCGGCGCCAAAGTCATCATCGCGGATGTCAACCAAGAAACCGGAGAAAAACTCGCTGCCCAGTTGGGCCCCAACGTCCGCTTCGTGAAAACCGACGTCACCGAAGAAGCCAGCGCCAAGGCCGCCGTGAATGCCGCGGTCCAAGGCTTTGGCGGCCTTCACCTATCCATTCAATGCGCAGGCATCGCCGTGGCTGAGCGAATCCTGGGAAAGACCGGGCCGCATCCGCTGGCATCCTTCTCCAAGGTGATTGCCGTCAATCTAATCGGCACTTTCAACGTCATGCGCCTGGCCGCCGAAGCCATGGCCCGCAATGAACCAAACGCCGCCGGCGAACGCGGCGTCATCGTCAACACCGCGTCCATCGCCGCCTTTGAAGGCCAGATCGGTCAAATCGCCTACGCCGCATCCAAGGGCGGTGTCGCCGCCATGACACTGCCGGCGGCACGCGAGTTGGCCCGCCAAGGCATTCGCGTGATGACAATCGCCCCCGGCACGTTTGACACACCGCTTTTGGCCGGCTTGCCCGAAGCGGCCCGGTTATCGCTGGGGCAGCAAGTGCCGTTTCCATCGCGATTGGGCAGGCCGGAGGAATTCGCGGCGTTGGTGGGGCACATTGTCGAGAATGAGATGTTGAATGGGGAAGTGATTCGGCTGGACGGGGCGCTGCGGATGGGGCCGAAATGATCACGGACCCGGAGGTTTCTTCCCCTCTACCACCTCTATCTCCGACGCCTTGACAATGTCCTTCGTGGACACCGCCCGATCCAGTGTCAAAACACCGTCCAGGTGATCGCATTCGTGCTGAACGACGCGCGCCGAAAATGAAACCAGTTCCTTCATGCACGGCTCGCCATGACGGCTAAGGTACTCCACGCGAATCGCCAACCGCCGTGAGACCTTTACCAACAACTCCGGAAAACTCAAACAGCCTTCCCAGGCGGTCGCCGTCTCCGTGGACGCCGCGGTGATGCGCGGGTTGACCATCACCTCGATGCCCGGAATCTCCTCTGGGTCCGGCTTGGGCAGCACGGCGGCCAGAAAGAGGCGTTTGCTTTGAAACACTTGCGGCCCGGCCAGGCCGGCGCCTTCTTCCTGGGCCAGTGTTGCCAGCATATCGTCAACAAGCTGCTGAAACGCCGGCGAATGGATTTCCTCCGCGGAAACTTCGGCCGCGATTTGACGCAATGCGGGCTGACCAAGTTGTGCGATTTTGAGCGGCATGTGTGAATCCGGGATGGGGACGCAAGGTTGGTTTACGGCGGCGATCATCTGCCGGGTAGGGATCGAACTTGCCTGGTTCCAAGGCCGTTGGTAGAGTCTCTACCTGCGGGGTTGTCTGGTGACATCGTGTTTTGTGGGAGCCTTCCTCATGCTTGCGCGCTGGGCCTTTATCGTTGTGTTGATCGTGGGTTGCACCAAAGGTGCTTCGCTCCCCGCCGCGCCGGATGATTTCAGCGTTCACGAATTCGACTGGCCCCAGTGGCAAGGCCCCGACCGCACGGCAGTCTCCAAGGAAACCGGCCTCCTCAAGACCTGGCCCAAGGACGGCCCGCCGCTTTTGTGGAAAGCCACGGGCTGTGGCGAAGGCTTCGTGA
>DASRAT010000061.1:0-3359 GCA_035638015.1 Gemmataceae bacterium
AACGTGAAGCGATCGGCCCCCGCTGACGGTTCGATGACGTGCGGCAGAAAACGGTAGGTTTCCTTGGCCGCCTGTTCCTTTTTCTTGTCCCCTGCAAATGCAGACTTGTCCGCCTTGGCCCAGCTTTCCTCGTCGAAATAGCGCAGATCCTTGCCGCTGTGCTGCATGTGTTGCTTGAGATCGTAGTCGCCACGATGGGCGACGCCTTCCAGTTCCTGCGGCTCATCGGAGAAGGGGAACATGTATTCGATATCGGTGGTGCCGATGGAATAATGGGCCAGTTCTTCCTTGCCTTGCTCACGCGGCCGCAGGCGTTCCGATTGGATGCCGAGCTTGGTGTACCACCCTTTGCGCAAATCGCGCCAGTATTGATACCACTTCATTGACTCTGATGGATGACAGAAGAACTCGATCTCCATTTGCTCGAACTCACGGCTGCGAAAGGTATAGTTGCGCGGATTGATTTCGTTGCGGAACGCTTTGCCAGATTGGGCAATTCCGAATGGCAACTTAACACGTGTGCTATCGAGCACGTTTTTGAAATTGGCGAAAATGCCTTGGGCGGTTTCAGGGCGCAAATAAGCAACCGCCGAAACATCTTCCAATGCTCCGACATACGTTTTGAACATCAAATTGAATGTTCTGGCCTCCGTTAGCTGGCACTTCTCGAATTGCCCAGGTGATTTGCTTGGCTTCAAGGGGCAGACCATGCCTTGCAACTGGTCGGCGCGGAATCGCCCTTTGCAGCCGTCCGTTTTGCAATCGACCATCGGATCTGCGAAGCCCTTGACGTGTCCACTCGCCTCCCAAACTTTCGGGTTCATGATGAGCGAGCAATCCACACCTACCATCGTGATCTCTTGGCCATCTGGCCCCGGCGGCGGATTGCGGACCATGTCCTGCCACCAGGCGTCTTTGATGTTCTTTTTGAGCTCGCAGCCGAGCGGACCGTAATCCCAGAAACCGTTGATGCCGCCGTAGATTTCGCTCGATTGAAAGATGAACCCGCGCCGCCGGCACAGCGCCACCAGTTTTTCCATGTCCATTGATTGTTCCTCGCGCTGTTTAGCCGCGACGCGAAGCGGAGCGCTCCGCTTCGCGTCGCGGCTAAACATGATCAATTCTGCTCGCGTTGCCAGTGATTTTGCACAATCCCCACCGCGCCGACTTCGACACGCAAGGGATCGCGTTTCAACTCGGGCACCAGATGAAATCTGTCTATCTGGCAGGCCGCCTTGATGTCCTCATCATACCCCAGCCGCCTGAGGATGGCCCCTCCCCGGCTGACCTCAATCGCGCCATGCAAGACACGGCCGTGGTTCTCAAAGCAGTCCCAGGCCAGCCGGGCACTGTCGTTAAGTTCCACCTCGCATGCCTGTGACAGATAATCGACCAGGGCGCCGGCCAGCAGCGTGTCCTCCAGGGCGACTTCCGATTCCGTACCGGCGCAGAGGACATGGATAGGACGCACATCCTGCCGAAGTTGTTCGCAGACGGCGCTGAAATTGACGAAAGCCGCGACAAGCGCACGGTCGGCCTCTGCCGCCTTGAGCAATGCTCGCGTGCCATTGCTGGTCGTCAACACGAGGGTACAGCCGCAACAGCTGCGCGGTGTGAAGGAGCAAGGGGAGTTGCCCATGTCGAAACCGGGCAATTGCTGGCCGCCGCGTTCGCCGGCCAAGAGAACGCGGCCGGCGCGCATCGACCCGGCAAGGGTTTGCGCTTCATCAATCTCGGCACAGGGTCGGACGGCGACACAGCCGGCCGCCAGGGCGTGAACAATCGTAGTGGTAGCGCGCAGCACGTCGACGACAACTGCAATGCCGCCGGCCAACCGGCCGCGCGGCACGAGCTCGGGAAGCAAATGAACATGGACTTCCCTGTCGTCCGCCATGGCCTGGAATCTCCGGGGCAAGCAGCAACGATGCGTCATCATTTCGCCAGGCGGCGAGCGGCGCACAGTCAGATGCGAGTTCTGTATTAAGCAATTATCGTGCCTGCCGCGATTGCATGCAACACTATTGCCGAATGGGAACAGGCGTCAGGGCTGGATTGGGATTGGCCGGCGCGGGCGGAAGCTGTTGCGGCCCGATCGGATTGGTGTCGGGAATAACAGCGCCGGGCGGCGGCGGGCCGATGATGGGCGCATTGGGATCGACCAGCGTTTGCCCCTGAGCCTGAAGCTGCTGGGCGCGCTGGAAGATGACTTCCGGCGGAATCACCTGCATGGGTGGCAACGCCATCGGCTTGGTCGGAATGTAAACCTTTTCGTGGATGGTCCACGGCCACAGGTTTTCGGCCACGAACTCGATCGGGAACCACTCGTACCACGGCGAACGCACCTGCTCGTCAACGACCACGGTTTCGTAACCGTCGCGGACAAACTCGAAGCGGTATTTGCCGGAATAGATGAACTGTTGATCCATCGGCGTGACGCCGATGCGTTTGTCGTTCATGTACACAACGGCCCCGGGCGGATCGCTTTCGATGACGAAGCGGCGATCGACGCAGCCGGACGTGGCCAGCGCAGCGAAGGCCAATGCGACAGTCCCTGTTAAAAACGGCAACTTGCGGCTCATGGCTAGTGCCCGCTTGCGTAAAACTTCCGCTTTCGGCAATAACGCCGGGTGAAGGGCGGAGCTATAGCGTGCCGCCAAGTCAGGGTCAAGTGCAATACAATGAATTGCATAGCACTTTGCGCCGCTGACATTGATCGGGAGAAGCCAATGAGCGTTGACGAAGTTGTCCGATTAACCCAGCTTGCCAAACGTGCGGGTTGCGCTGCCAAGCAACCGCCGGGGTATTTGTTGCCGTTGCTCGGTAAACTGCCAATTGTCACCGATCCCAACGTGCTGGTGGGCAGTGCCACTGCGGACGACGCCGCCGTTTACCGGCTCAATGATGACCTGGCCCTGGTGCTGACAACCGACTTTTTCACACCTATTGTCGATCGACCTTATGATTTCGGGGCCGTGGCCGCCGCCAATGCTTTGAGCGACGTGTATGCCATGGGCGGCAAGCCACTGACAGCGCTCAATCTGGTTGGCTTTCCTGATGCGAAATTGTCCGTAGACGTATTAGCGGACATCCTCTGCGGCGCCGCCGACAAAGCGGCCGAAGCTGGCATCGCCATCGTGGGAGGGCACACCATCAAGTCGGAGGAACCCATCTTCGGATTGGCCGTGGTTGGGACCGTGCATCCAAAAAAGGTGCTGACCAATGCGGGCGCCAGGCCGGGTGATTTCCTGGTGCTGACCAAACCAATCGGTCTGGGTATCATCTCGACCGCCGCCAAAAACGGCGAGGATCGCTTGGGGGCCATAGGGCAGGCGATCCAGATCATGACCACGCTCAACAAA
>DASRAT010000062.1:0-3947 GCA_035638015.1 Gemmataceae bacterium
GAGTTAGACATTGCTGGCGCGTCTCAGTTCCAATAACCGACTGGAAATCCCGGACGATCCGCGGGAACGGGTGCGGCCCGACGACGCTGCCCAGGATGTAATGGGTGCTGGTGACGCTGGCCATCCAATCGCGCATCGCGTCGTTGATGGCGTCGCGCAGCGTCCGACTGCCGGTTTTGACGGAAATGACTTCCGTGCCCAACGCTTTCATTTTGAAAACATTTAGCTTCTGGCGGCGCACATCCTCTTCGCCCATGTAGACCTGGCATTGAAGGCCGAACAATGCCGCTGCGGTGGCCGTGGCCACGCCATGCTGGCCTGCCCCCGTTTCGGCGATGACGCGCGGCTTGCCCATGCGCAGCGTCAACAATGCTTGCCCGATGCAGTTGTTGATTTTGTGAGCGCCGGTGTGATTGAGATCCTCGCGCTTGAGATAGATTTTGGCCCCGCCGGCTTCCTTGGTGAGCCGTTCGGCGAAATACAGCGGCGACGGACGGCCGACGTATTGCTTCAGGTAATAATGGAATTGCCGCTGAAACTCGGCGTCTTGGCGAGCTGACTCATACTGGGCAGTGAGTTGTTCCAGGGCATGCATCAACGTCTCGGGGACGTAACGGCCGCCGTAAGGGCCGAATCGGCCGCGAGTGTCGGGCACGTTGGCGGAAGCTGTTGACATGCGGAAACTCCAGTCAAAATCGGCACATTATTGTCGTAGGTGTGCGAGCCGAGGCGGTCAAGTTCGCTTGACCCGTTTCGCAGGCCGCGCATCCAGCCTGGCGCGGGCCAGCACTAAAGTGTCATGCAGCTTCTTCTGGAGCAATGGCCGCGGCGGCAATTCGGTCAAGTAGGACGCGACTCGGATGCCGCTCCTGTTGAGCTGGAGCAATTCGACCTGTTCTTCGCCCTTGTCGGCGCAAAGAATCAAGCCAAGGGGAGGGTCTTCTCCTGGTTGCATTTCGTGCCGTTCCAGCCAACGCAGGTACAATTCCATTTGCCCTTTGTCAGCGGCCTCGAACCCGCCGATTTTCAAGTCGATGGCCAAGAGCCGCCGCAAGCCGCGGTGAAAGAAGAGCAGGTCGAGATAAAAATCCTTGCCGTCGATGACGATGCGTTTCTGCCTGTCGATGAAAGCGAATCCGGCCCCCAATTCGAGGATGAAACTCTGTAATTCGTTGAGGATGGCGGTCTCCAGATCCTTCTCTTTGTAAGAATCGGACAGGCCCAGAAAGTTAAGGATATACGGATCGCGGAAGACCAAATCCGGCGTGATCTTGTCGTCTTCACGCAAGGCATCCAGTTCTTGGCGGGCCAGTTCGGTCGGCTTTCGCGACAAGGCGGTGCGCTCGAAAAGCATGCTCTGGACCTTGGCTCGCAAGGTGCGAACGCTCCAGCGCTCAATGCGGCACAACTCGGCGTAGAAGTCGCGTTGCAGGTCGTCGCGCAATGGAATGATTTCGACGAAATGGCTCCAGCTCAATTTATTCGACAGTGTCGAAATAATTGCGGGATCCGGAAAAACCTCGGCAAAACGCGTCATGCGCGACAAGTTGGGCTGCGAGAAGCCGTCGCCGAACTCGGCGGTCAATTTATTCGACAGTGTCGAATAAATCTCCTCGCCGTAGCCGGCACGCTGCTCTTTGAGGATTTCGGTGCGAATCCGCTGGCCAATTTGCCAGTAAAGCAAGACCAGCGCGGCATTGACGGCCTGGGAAGTTGCTTCGCGCGCCTGACGGATCAAATTGCGGACGTCTTGGAGCAGAGGACGCGTCGTGAGTGTTCTGGTCGTAGTCCTGGTTGCCGGGACAATTTGTTTGCCGGGCTTTTTTCGTTTCGCCATGCTGTTCCCTTTCGCTTTAGAACACCGTAACAGCCGGCAGAATGCCGGTCAACGGGTTGCATGTCGCAATCACCCCGGCGCGATCAAGGTTTCTCTCGACCGCTCCGCTCAAGCGCGATACGATGAACCGACAGTTATCGCCAACGCCATGTAAAAACCCGAAATGAACCAATCCGGTGGCAATCTGTCTCTGCGCCTTAAACCGCCCGATGTTTACCTTGGGGACACAGGCACCCCCAAAGGTCGCGGCGTTTTTGCGCAGCGTGCTTTCTCCCACGGGGTATGAAGGTGCAGCCGGAGACAAAACAAAGGCCGAGTTCGTTTTCATAGGCTTTTCTTGAGTGACCGTGCGTGATTGGGCCGTAGGACAGAAATTGAGGAGTTGTGCCGTGCCAGAGTTGCCCGAGGTGGAGACGGTGGTCCGCGAAATCCGGCCTGGCTTGTCAGGCCGGGTGGTGTCAACCGTCCGCGTGAGCAAGCAGGCGCTGCGCCGGGCATGGTTGCCCAAATGGAAGTCGGCGGTACTTGGTCAGCGGGTGGAAAAAGTCTTGCGTCATGGCAAATGGATCTTCATGCCGCTGGCGAATGGCCGCGTCGTCGTGATCCATCTGGGCATGACCGGCCAATTAACCGTGGTGCCGGCTGCCACTCCTGTTGCCAGCCACACTCACGTCGTCCTCGGCTTGGACGGCACCGGCACGGAATTGCGTTTCCGCGACATCCGCCGGTTTGGCAGCGTTTCCCTGTTGGCCCCGAATGGGAGCATTGAGCAATACCTGGAGGAAATCGGCCTTGGCCCTGAACCATTCCATGCGGAGCCGTCTTATTGGCGGGAACAATTGGCCAAGACGCGGCGGAATTTGAAGGCATTGCTGCTCGACCAACGCGTCATTGCGGGCGTCGGCAATATCTATGCCGATGAATCGTGTTTCGCCTCCCGCCTGCATCCCGCCCGGCTTGGCAACAGCTTGACCACGCGCGAGATTGGCCGACTGGCTGATGCCGTGCCGGCCGTGTTAAATCGGGCCATCGATAAACGCGGCTCCACGATTCGCGACTATGTCGGCGGCTCCGGCCTGCGCGGCGGCTTCCAGGACGAGTTTTGCGTTTACGGTCGGACTGGACAACCATGCCCGCGTTGTGGGAAAGTGATCCAACGGATGCGTTTGGCCGGGCGGTCAACGCATTATTGCCCGCGCTGTCAAAAGGCATGAGATGTCCTACCGCGCTTTCAAACGTCTGTTGGGCGAAACCAGCCTCGAAAGGAAGTGCCGTTTCCTCTTTGGCGCCGGCATCCTGCTGCTCATCACCGCCAGCTTCTGGCTCTACGCCTGGCAGACCGAACATCTCGCTTACGACCAAACGACATCCACTTGCCGCGCCCTCATCAACCAGATTTTTGACAAATATCACACGCCCTATGTCATCAACTGGCAAAAAGACAAACTGGAAAAAGAGCTGGCCGCCGGCGGCAAAAACAAAAAGGAAATTGATCAGGCCCTGCAAGAAAACGCCAAGGCCTGGGATCAACTCTTGCAAACGCGCGCCGAAGCCGACCGTGAGGTCGCCGAGAAACTGGGCACCTACCGTTATGAAGTGCTGCGCGAAGGTCACATCGATGACAGCGTCGATCGCGATCTTTTCAAGGAGTTTATCAATCCCGACGATCCGAAGGAGGAGATCAGCCGGCTGAGGCCCAACGAACGCATGCTCAATTATTATGGAGCGGTCCGGGCTCAGAAAAAGTGCATCGAATGCCACAGCGGCCTGTCCACCAAGCTCGCTGAGAACGACGTGGTCGTGGTCAAGATCCGCATGCCCACCAAGGCCATCGAGGATGGCGTCCATCTCAACCGGGCCTTCCTGATGGCTACCGCCCTGGTCACTGCCCTGCTCATCATGGGCGGCAGTTACCTCATCGTTCGCTACGTCATCGTCAAACCGGTCAAGCATCTCAAAGAAGTTTCCGACGCCATTTCCGCCGGCGAGTTGAATGTGCGCAGCGAAATCCAAACTGGCGATGAGTTTGAGGATCTCAGCCACGCCTTCAACCGTATGCTTCGCAATCTGGTCAGCATGCAGGACCAATGGCGCAAGGTGAATACCGACC
>DASRAT010000063.1:0-5192 GCA_035638015.1 Gemmataceae bacterium
CGTCGCGGGAGCCTTGGCCCTGGTCGGCCTCATTTTGCTTTGGCTTATCTTTGGCCGTGGCCCCAGGCGGGCCCGCGGCTATCGCCGCGCCCAGCGTTTGATCCGGCAGGGGCATTGGCAAGCCGCGCTGGACATTGTAACCTCCTTGCAGCGCAGCCGGCTCAATGCTTTTTGGCAAGGGAGGCTGCGCAACGCCGAGGGCGAGTGTCAGCGCACCGCCGGCGTGCAAGCCGTGCAGGCCAAGGATTTTGAAAAGGGTCTGGAGCACCATCTCCAGGCGGCTGAGTTACTGCACATCAATCCCGCCGAAGTGCGGGCGTCGGTCATTGAAAAAATGCTCGCCGAGGTGCGGGCCTTGTTCGCGTCCACCAGCGGCGCGGACACACTGGCCGTGCATGAGATGGCGGATCGCGTGTTGATCCTGCAAGCGCCATCGCCCTGTGCGGAAGCGTCGTTCTGGAAGGGCCTGTGTCACATTCGTGAAGGCAGCTGGGACCAGGCTCAACAAGAATTGGAGATTGCTCGAAGTGCGCCCGCCTCGGAGCCCGGCAAAGGCGCGGCCGCTGGTTACGTCGACCCGCCTGTCTATCTCGGCGGCGTCTTGTTGCGATTGGGCCAACCCAAGGAAGCGTTGCGTTATGTCACTGAGGCTAACCGCCTCGACAGCAATTGTCCGCTTGTCGCATTGCACCTTGGCATGGCCATGGTAGCCGCCGGGACCGACGGCAATCTCGCCACCCGCGCGTTGAACCGCGCGCTTGGCTCGCGCGGCTTGCCGGCATGGATCCAGGAGCCGGACAAGGCCTGGGTCGATGGCATGCCCGATGGCCGGTCTTTCATTCGCAAGCTCGCCGCCAAGCACAATTACGTCTGTCCGCTCTGGGGCAGTGACCTGCGAAAGATGGTCCGTGAGGGCCAGCTAGCATTGGGTCAGGCTTTTTTCCGTTTGGGACAATTTCAAGACGCGGCCGATACCTTTCAGAAACTGCTCGATGAAAGTGCGCCGACGCACGACGTGCTGCGCTGGCTCGGCCTGGCGCTGGCTCGCCTGGACCGCCATCAAGATGCCTTCAAACATTTGAAAACCGCGCTGGATCTGGAGGAACCGAAGGACCGTTTGACGGCCGGCTACCTCGCCATGTGTGCGGCCTGTGCCAAGCCCGATCATCCCGAGGACAAAGGCCCCAATGTCGCCTGGGCGGTTCGGACCGTGCGGCAATACAGTGGCTTCGGCGATCAGGAGTGGGTTGGCATCCTCAAGCAGGTTTTCGGCGAAGCGCTCCAGCTCAACATGGCTTTGGCCGGCGAGGATCAGGTTTTTTATTGCGATCACCTGTTATCGGTGCAAGCGGCTGACCGTGAGGCCGCGGAAGCCTATCATCATTTGACGGTGGATCATCCCGATCTTGTCAAACCGCCTTATGCCTGGCTCTATTGCCGGGCGGCGATGCAGCACAATTTGGATCACTCTCGCGGGCTTGACCTGTTCGCCCGCACGTTTCAAACGGCGGCCGACGCTCGCAGTTACTTTGCCGGCCATAAATGGGATTTCGAGGAGTTGGAATACGCCTTCTTGAAGCAAGCCGCGATCAAGGCGCCTGGCGCCTTCCCGGCGGCGTTGGGCGATGATTATCCGCCGCGCGGCGAAGCAATGCTGCTGGAACGCTCGGAGCGGCTGGAGAAGGAAAACAAGCACGACGCGGCCCTGGCGAGCGCGGATGTGTTGCTGCGATTGGCCCCGCGCAGTTCGCGTGCCCATGACCGGTTGGCGATGCTCTGGCATCGCCGCGGCAAGCTGGACCGGGCCGCGGAGTTTTTGCGCAATTGGTGCGCGGTTGAGCCGGAAAATCCGTTGCCGTGGACCCGTTTGGCCGTGGTGCAGCACAATCAGGGCAATCGTGAGCAGTGCCGTCATTCGATGCAAGCCGCGATCGAGCGTGCCAACGGCAAAACACGGGCGGATTTGGCCTGTCTGGCCGGGCGGTTGCTGTTGACCCACGCTCTGACTACGGACGAAGCCGGTGATTTGCCTGCCCAGCTGGAGCAAGCGCAACAACGCTTCCAGCGAAGCCTGGCCGACGATCCCCATCAAACAGAATCACTTTGGCTGTCGGCTGCGGTTCGTGCCGTACTCGGAGATCGTGCTGGATTGGCGGCACAAGCGTCGTCCCTGGATGGCAAAGATTGCCCAGACGCCCGGTTTCAATACTTCGCGGCCGTCAGTCACTTGGCTGCAAACAAACCCACGGAGGCGCTGGCAGCGGCCGACAAAGCGGCGGAGAATCCCGCGCTCAAGGTGGAAGCCGCTTACCTTGCGGGTTGGGCCAATATACATCGGCAGGATCCGGCCGCGGCGGTGACGACGATGAACCAGGTGGCACAGGTGCAGGAAAGTCCGTCGTGCAACCACGCTCGCGCGATCCTTGGCGGCATCCGCTTCCACCAGGGGGCGACCGACGATGCGATTCAGTGGTGGCAAGGTCTTGATCCCCAGCGCCGCACGGCCTGGCAATTGGCCGAGCCCTTACAAAAAAGCCTCTATCTCGCTGGATTGCAGGCCCTCCAAAACGGGCAATTCGAACAAGCAGCCGAAAAGCTTCGCGAGGCAGGCAAGGCGGGTTTGCGCGAACGGGCACTGGGCAGTTTGATTCAATACGCGCTTCTCAAAGCTGGTCAGCGACTCCTTTACCAGGAGGTCCACGGATGACCACGCCTGCCGTGTTGGAAGCCGTGCCGATCCCCGAGCCGGACACTGCCTCACTGGACAAAGCCGCCAAGCTTCTTGAGCAAGCACTTGGGGTCGGGCCAGCGGACGCCAATGTCGCCTACATGTTGGCATTGGCCCGCAAGCGCCAGGGCAAGATCGGCGACGCCCGCACCGCCCTGCGCAAAATCGCCAATCCGGATGCCAATGTCGTCCTGCAAATGGGCCTGTTGTCCTTCGAGGAAAACCAATTTGCCCAGGCCGAGCAGGAGTTCAATCGCGCGTGGCAAATGGATCCCACGTCCTACGCGGCCGGTTACAACCTCATGCTGGCATTGCTGTGCCAGGGAAAAGTGCAAGGTTGTGCTCCGCTGGTCGGTCAACTGATGCCGCTGGCGACGACCGATGGTGAACGCCAATTTCTGGGATTGTTGGCGCCCCTCCTGGAGCGCTGCAAGGACACCGGCACTGACAAACCGCCGCCGCTTCCGACTGACAAGCTCAATGGCGAATTGGCACACGGCGCGTTGGCTGTGATGTCAGCGGCTGACGAACAGCGACTCTTGCAAATCCTTATGGGGCTCGGCCAGGCGGAGGCCGTTTTTCCGTTGTTGCGCGGTCTGGCGCAGGCCCGCCCCGACAGCCAGCAGGCACAAGACGCGTTTGCCGCCGCCGTGTTGCTTCAGGCCAAGAAATTGGGGGAGCGCTGCCAGTGGGAGGCCGCCGAGCGTTTGCTCGCGCCGTTGGCAGCGAGCTTCACCGGCAATAACCCGGCTTGCCGCAGTATCTCCCAGAGCAGCCAGATCGCGGCCTACAACTTGTTGGGTTGCTGCCAGTGCATGCTCCAGGAGTTTGATCGCGGCCTCGACTACTTCAGCTGGGCGATCAAGCTGTCCCCAAGCGATCCGTGGCTGCACCAGAACGTTGCCCTGGCCTGGGAGCTGCGTGGCCAGATCGACCAGGCCGACGGCCCCTGGAACCGCTATTTTGAATTGCAAAACCGCGTGCCCGCTCCGCCAACGGCGAATTACCGAGACAATCTTGCCTACGAAGGCCTCAACCGCCTCGCCGATGCTTTCTCGAAAAAGGAACGCTGGAACACGGCATTGACGTACTTGCAGCGTGCTTGCCGCCTGCGGCCGGGCGATTTTGACAGCCTGGAACGCCTCTTTCACATGTACAATCAGGTGAAACGCCCCGAGGACGCCCGCCGCACCTTGAAGCGACTCCGTGAACTCAGGCCCAACGATCCGCAGATGGAGCTTTACGAACTGGATCTGCGCGAAGTGAAGACTCTCGAAGACATTGATCGTATGCTCGGCGACATCCGCAAGACGCTCAACAAGTATCCGGGCGACGCTCGCGTGGAAGACAAGGGTGTGGCGATGGTCGGCAACGTCATCCCCCTGATCGGCCGGATGTGCGACCAGTACACCGATCAGTTGAGCCGGGTGATGGAACAGGTGCGGCGTTTGCCGAATTACCAGATCAACTGGGGAGCGGTGGACGACGTGCTGCGCGACTTGCAACGCGAGTTTCAGAAGCTGCGCAAGATCGCCAACAAGTGCATGACGCTGGTGACCAACGAGGAGCATCGGCGGATCATTCGGGATTTGACGGCGCATATTGACCAGAAGATTGACCTGTGTCAGGGAAGGGGAAGGTAATTCTCGTTCCCACGCTCTGCGTGGGAACGCACGCCCCGACGCTCTGCGTCGTCGCCCGTTCGGATGTGGGTGACAGTTCACGCCAACTAGCAGTCGCTGCGACGCAGAGCGTCGCGGCAGTGCGTTCCCACGCGGAGCGTGGGAACGAGGAAAAATAGAGACCATGAGCCAATCCCCCGCTGCCCCTGTTGTCCTGGAACTTGCCGCTCTGCCGCGCGAGCAGGTCGGTCCGTTTCTGCTTCTTGGCGTGGAAAAAACCGCCGACAAGGAAGCTGTGGAACGCAACTGGGCCGACCGCCTCAAATGGGCTCGCCGGCAGTTGATCAAGGTCGCCCTGGAGGATATCCACTGGGCACGTGAGATTCTCAATGACAACGACAAGCGCATTCGAGCCGACGCTGCCAGCCTCAATCTCGACAGTGCCGACGGAGCGTTGAAGCAATTGAGCGAACGCTACGGCGGCGACGCGGCAGTGCGCTGCAAACCGCTGGACGTTGAGAAGAACCTCGCCGATTATTCGCCGGCAGTGGAGATGCCCGACATCGAGGCAGTCAGGGCGAGCATCGTTGTGCCCGACGTGCCGGAAGAGATTCCGGCGGCACGCCCCATACTCGAAAAGTATTTGCGGGAACCGATTGATCCGTGGAATCTGCCTGTGACGTGGTAAAGACCCGCGGCAAACATTACAGGAATTGTCCGAATGAACGACTTTTCCCCCCTCGACATGCCCCGCAGCCAAGACGGCCCCGTGCCGCTGGACGAGATGACGCAAGGCGCCTCGTCGCTCTACCGCCTTTTCGAGGCCTTCATCGGCCTGCGCG
>DASRAT010000064.1:0-10709 GCA_035638015.1 Gemmataceae bacterium
TGCCCAGCACCAATCCGAAGCCGAATGAAATTGCCGATGTCGCCAAGCCGTTCAAGCAGATGTACACCGGCCTGGACCTGCGCGGCTGGAAAGCCAGCGAGGAGCACAAGAAGCACTACAAGGTTCGCGATTGGGGCATCAGTTACGACGGCAAATGCACCGCGGCTGATCCGCACCTTTGGACAGAGAAAGAATACGGCAACTTCGAGATGGTGGTCGAATGGCGGCTACCCAAGAAAAGTGCCGGCGGCAGCGGTATTTTGCTGCGAGGCTCGAATAAGGCTGAAGTAGCAATCAATTCCAAAACTCCGGGCATGAAAGCGGGCGCCTGGAACCGCATGCGAATTTTGATGAAGGATAATCATGTCACGGTTTATTTAAATAACAAGGAGATACTCAGCAGTGAAGCCGCGCCTGGCCTGCCCAAGCAGGGCCGCATTGGACTTGAACATCTCGGTGATCCGATTGATTTCGGCAACTTGTTCATCCGCGAGTTAAGCAAAGACGAGTAGGCAAGTAGGCAAGTAGGGTGGGTGGAGTCTTCGGAACCCACCAAAGCGAGTGGTGGGTTCCGAAGACTCCACCCACCCTACATCTGGGCGATCCACCATGAAAAAGTCCAAATCCCAAATCAAATGGTTGGTTTTGCTTTTTGCATTCTCGATGTTCGGCAACGGCATCGATGCCGCAAGCTCTGAGGAGGCTCCTAGCGCATGGGTCTCCCCCGGTTCCAACGGCAAACTCATTTACAAAACCACGCCCGCCGGCGACAAGATCATGGACTTTTCGCACGCCGGCTACATGGGCGGCGGTGTGGCCTTGCCCAATGTTCCAGTCAAACAAACTGTGCAACCGTCCGGAAAGGACGACACTGCCAGAATCCAGGCGGCCATCGACGCGGTGTCAGCGCTACCAGTTAAAGACGGCTTCAGAGGGACAGTCCTGCTAGCACCCGGAACATTCACCTGCTCGGGAACAATCAAGATTGCCGCCAGTGGCGTCGTCCTTCGCGGCAGTGGCAGTGGCGCCGACAAAGGCAAGAAGTCGACCATCATGCTGACCGGCAAACCGCACAACGCAATCGCCGTATCGGGCAAGGGTGAGGCGGTGGACGCCAAGGGGTTCAAGGAGATCAAGACGATCATCGCCGACAAGTATGTGCCCTCGGGCGCGGTGATGTTCACGGTGGCCGATGCCAAGGGATTCGCCGTCGGCGATGTGATCGCCATAAAGAAGCAGGTCACGGAAAACTGGGTCAAATTCATGGGAATGCACGACCTGGTCCGCGACGGCAAAAAACAAACCTGGATCGCCGTGGGCAAAATGCTGACGACCGAGCGTTACATCGCAGCCATCGCTGGCAACAAAATCACGCTGGACGTGCCCCTGTCCGATTCGTTTGACGCCCAGTTCGCCGGCGCGACTGGCACAGCGGTGGTCAAAATCAAAACCCCCGCGCGCGTTTCGCAAGTCGGCATTGAATATCTGCATATCGAATCGCCGCCGCAAGCGATTCCGCACACACAGCCGCATTACACCGCCATTCGCATGACCGGCCAGGATTGCTGGGTGCGTGACGTGGTCATCGAGGAGACGATGAACAGCGTCGCCTTCGGTGGTTGCCGCATCACGGCGGAGCGCGTGGCCGTCAATCGCAAGGCCTTGCATGTCGGCTCATCCCGGCCGGCGGAGTTCGCACCCAACGGCGGCCAAATTCTGCTCGACCGCTGCACCAGCAATGCGGAAAATGTCTGGTTCATGGCCACAGGCAGCGGTCACGCCGGCCCCAATGTGCTGCTCAATTGCACTTTTATCGGCGATGGCCGCGCTGAAGCTCACCAGCGCTGGAGCACCGGCTTGCTTTACGACAATTGCAACGTGCCCCGCGGCGGCATTGATTTTCGCAACCGCGGCGAAATGGGCAGCGGCCACGGCTGGCCGATGGGCTGGGGCGTGGCCTGGAACTGTGTGGCCAAGGACTACACGGTGCAAAGCCCGCCCGGCGCCGTCAACTGGATCATCGGCTGCACGGGCCAAACCAAACAGGCGCCGCGGCCATTCGGCAAAGGCCCGAATTTGCCGGAAGGCGCCAAGGATTCGCACGGCGCCGCGGTGACGCCGCAGAGTCTGTACTTGTCGCAGTTGGCCGAACGGCTGGGGCCGCAGGCGCTGAAGAACATTGGCTACGGCGTCGAAGGAAATGCAAAGTGAGTCCGCCTGGGTGTCGGCTAACGCCAAAAGCATGAAGCGCCGGGGCGGCTAGATGGCATGCCAGCACATCGTCGCACGGACCCCCGGCGCTTCAGCAATGTCAAATAGCAAACCCCAGGCCGTTTGTGACGCATTAACTGCGAACATGCACGTAACGTCCTTGTCCAGGGAGAAGATGCGTCACAACATGAAAACGCGGCGACATCGATTTGGTAATGCGTCAGTTGAAAAACTGTAATCAAATCTATTGCGTGATGAGACAAAAAGGACGCACGGATTCGTTGCATTGCATTGGTGGGTGACACACTCGGACAGTAAATCTACAGGGTCTACACAAATTCGCTGGACTACCTCACCTCCGTTGGTTACACTTCAAGCCTTCCCACCGTTCGGCCTTCCCACCTGGAGGCGTCTCATGTTGCTACGCTCAATCGCCACCCTGGTATGTTGCCTGTCCGTCTGCTACACGGCTGCTGCTCAAGTTCAGCACGTCATCCGCGTAGATTCGCTGGGCGACGAATTGCCTCCGGGAACGTCCGCTCGCCTCGGAACAACCCGGATGCGCTACGTTGGAAGTTCCGACTATCATCGGCCCACCATCGCCGCTGACGGCAAAAAAGCTTTTTTTGGCTCGTGCCTTTGGGACCTGGCCACGGGCAAACCTCTCCAGCGGATTACGCAGAAACTCGGCATGCTGTCTGGGGACTTGTCGGTTGGCATGTCCTATTCCAACAAAGCCTGGGTGGTTCGTGACACGATCAGTGGCACGAAGCTTGGGGATGTAAATGCCGACGATGTTGACAGGAGTATCCGCTTTCATGGTAACAACGAGTTGGTGTGGGTTACAGAATCCGGCAAAATCAAAAGGTGGGACATTGCGCAACAGAAGGTTGTTCGCTCCGTGGATTGCCTGGCGGGTTTTGTCAAGACCCAAGAGATCGTTGCCAATGTGGACTGTGTGATGAGCGCAGCCATTTCGGACGACTTGCGAACCGTGGTTGCGGATCTTGGGCAACCGTTCGTTACCGAGCATGGCACTGGCTCGATGTCGGCATTCGTGGTTGTTGCCTGGGACACCGCAACTGGCATGGAATTATGGCGAAAGGTCAATAAGGATGTGCCACTGGATTTTTCATTTACCCCCGGCGGACAGTGGCTGGCGTATCACACGCCCAAGGGGGACGCGCAAATCTGCGATACCAGAACGGGCGAAGTCCATGCGTCGATGCCTTACGAAAAGCTTAATGTGAGGGGCACTTTGGGAGACTGGGCAGTCGGGGCCGATGGCAAAACAATTGCCGTTCCTTCCAGCACCTGTGACGTGGCGATTTGGGATTGCATGACGCAAAAGAAGATCCAGGAAATCTCCTTGATGCCTGGCAAGATTAGAACTGGCTGCGTCATATATCCGATGCTTTTGCAATTCGCTTCAGACGGCCGTTCTCTATTTGCCGTGACCGACCATCACCTCCAGGTTGTTGAGCTGGCGACGGGAAAGCAGCGTCTGCTGTGGGACGGCCACCGCGATCCGGTAAATTTCCTGGCGTTCACGGCGGAAGGTTCATTGATCAGCGGTTGCCACAAAGAAGATTCAAGATTTTGCACCGACGAAGTGCTTACCTGGAACATAGCCAGCGGCAAAGTGATCGATCGCTCGCATGCGTGGGTTTTGGTAGACAAGTACGGTATTCAGACGGTGTCCGCGGATCACACAATTGGCGCCAGAGTCGAACCCGATGGTATATTTACCATTGATCTGGTAAACGGAACAAAGCTAAGCAAGATCGCGGCGGCGCCCAAAGAAAACCAATATACGGAAGTAGGATTCTCACCACGCGGCGCCTACGCGGGCCTGGCTCAACAATCCGATCGATGGCCCATTTTGGATTCGCGGACGGGCAAGTCTTTCCTCAGCAAGGCCGCGCCGTATCCGGACAGCGAAGGGTTGGCTTTTTCGGCGAATGAAACCTTGATGGCCTGGCGAGATCAATCCGGCAACATGCACATTGTTGAATGTGCAACCGGCAAGGAAGTGACACATTTCGGTCAGGGACATGACACCGATGACCCAGATAGGAGCTTTCGAGCAATCTTGTCATTTTCCCCCAAAGCGGATTTTCTGGCCGTTTTTGATAGGCGGCGTGGCGCGGTACAAGTCTGGCATGTTTCCAAACGCAAACTCGTCCGCACCTTGGCGGGCGAAGCTCCCAATGCTATTCACTGCGCTTGCCTGGCGTGGTCACCTGATGGCCGCATGATTGCCGGATCGGACAAGAACACCATTCGCATCTGGGAAGTCGCGTCCGGCAAACTAAGACGCGAGTTCACAGGTCACGAAGCCCCAATCCGCTGCCTCGCCTTCTCGCCCGACAATCGCCTCCTCGCTTCTGGCAGCGCTGATACAACGGTGCTGCTGTGGGACTTGGCCCGCGTTGAGCGATAATTGCGTGCTCTGGCGCTATGCCCGCGCAGTTAGGCAATTCTCCAGTCACCTGCGCTCATACTCCGGTCGCTGGCGTTTCGTCCAATGGCACATTCGTGACCTTGTTGCTAAAACCGCTTCAAAGCAGCCTGTGCGCTGGTGGTTCCAAGCGCCCCAGGCGCTCCAGCAGCCAGTGACTCCAGCACTTGCCGGGCTTCTGGGCTGCCGATGCGTTCCAGAACCTCGATGGCTCGAAACAGGCGCAGGCGGTCGCCTTGCAAAACCATACCGGTCAATTTGCCGCGCAGGTCCTCCAGGCGGCGCTTAGCCTCCAGCGGTGGGTTCGCGGCCAGCGCCTTGTCCAGGGCGGGGACGATGCGCTCGCCGATTTGCGACAATTCGCTGTTCGCCTTTTCGCGAACCTTGTACTGCGTGTCATTCAACTGGCCGACCAGCTCTTCGATATGTTTCATTTCCACCGCGGCCGCCGGTTTGACGCGTTCCTTGATGAAGGCAACCGCTTCCTTGGGCGCGGCGGACAGGTCGCAGATGGCGTCAAAGGCCTTGGCGGCATCATTGACGGCCAACGCTTCCCACCAGCGTTCGAGATCGCCGGCTTGCGGCTTGACGTTGGCCTTGGGACGATTCAATTTCGTCAAATCCCAGATCAACACCGTGGTGTCGGAACTTGCGGAGGCTATCGTCTTTGCGTCGGGGGAAAAGGCGATGCTGTTGATCGCCGCACTGTGGCCGGAGTAGGCAGCCAGTTCCTTGGTGGTGGCGACATGCCATACGTGAACTTTGCGGTCAAGACCCGCCAGGCCAAGACACTGGCCATCAGGCGAGAAAGCAATGCGGGCGCTTTGGATTCTGGCGCCACCCAACGGGTAGTCGTCGTCATCCCGATCGAACTCGGCATCGCCTATGTTCTTTTTCGAAGCTTTTTTGCCATAAGCCCGGCGAAGAGTGCCCGAGGCCACCTCGTACATTTCGACGGTGCCGTCGGTCATGCTCAGCATCAGGCAGCGACTGTCGCCCAGGAATCGGGCTTCGATAGCCGTCTTGTTGGCTGGGAGCGCCAATCTGCCGACGCGGTCACCGGATTTGAGGTTCCAAAAAACAAAGTTCTTGCGGTCAAAGGAAGTGACCAGTGTTTTGCCATCGGGAGAAACCAATATATTGGTGGGCTTGAAAAAAGGCTCTTGCTGGCCTTTTGCCGCTGGAGGCACGTCTGCGCTAATATCGAGCGTTCGCAATAGCCGCGCGGTGGGCACCTCCAGGAGTTCAATTTTTTTAGCAGCAGCAGTGTGGGCGATCAGTGTTTTGCCGTCTGGTGAGAATGTCAACTCAGTCGATAAAGTAAACTTGGACGACTCCAATTGGTGTTTGCCCACTTCTATTCCACTGTCGGCGTCAACTATTACCACGAACGCTTTAGGATTGTTGAAATCGATTCGCCCTGGCGCGGGCCGTATTCCCACGATGATGGCGCCGTTTGGACTGATCTTAGCCCTTGGCATAAAAGGGAGATTCTTGCTTTTTTTTTGCGCGATAGGGCCAAGATTCTTGCCGCTGGCAACTTCCCACTTGGAGGTAATGCCTCCACTGTAAGTCAAAAGATGTTTGCCATCCTGCTCGTATTGAATCCCCAAAACCGGGCCTGAGGCTCCTTGCGACGAGAGCGGTTCCTTGCCGGTGGGGACGTCGATAACACTCAAGCTGTTAGTTAAATTGACGACGATGAGGCTATTGCCATCCGGCGAGTAGGAGAATATCGGCTTTGGATCCCGGTCGAAAGCAAGCGGGTTTTTTGTGGCGGCTTTTACGGTGCCGACTTGCTTGCCCGTTGTCCAGTCCCAAATGGTAATGTTGCCGTCCAGGTCCGATGCCGAAAGGTGCTTGCCATTGGGAGAAAAGAAAAGATTGGACACTTCATTGTCACCGGCTTTCAAGGACGAGTGCTTTTTGCCCGTGGCAACGTCGTGAAGTTGCACTTGCGGCCTGCCCCCAAAACCGCCATCGGAGATGTATGTCGCAATGATTTTGCCATCAGGACTCAATGACGCGGCAACGGGATCGCCAAAAATAAAGTCATTCCTCTTCTTCTTCCCTGTAGCCAGATCAATGCGGCGCAGCTGGATGCCCGATGGAAACTCCCAGACCCTCACGGTTTGGTCCACGCCTACTGACACCACCGATTTGCCGTCTGGCAAAAACGCGGCGAAGAAGATCACATCGTCGTGCCGCCAGCGAATGGTGCCCAACCGCCCAACAGCGCCGGGCGGCAGCTTGTCGCCGTGCTGATCCTTGGCAGGCGGCTGCGCGGTGCCCCGGTCGGCGAACCAGGCCAGCGACAGCAACAAACCGGCGGACACAAGCAAACGGCGGCGGAGCATGGTGGGATCTCCAGAGTGTGGCGGTGCGGGCGGGTTGACTGGCATGTAATGCCGACATTATACGTGCATTTTGCCGTTGCGAACAAAAAGGCCGGAAAATGAGTTTGACGAGTGGCTCGTGAGAAGCGGGCGGCCCCGACCGACTATCTATCGGCCATGAGTCGTTGGTTGCTAGAGCACTATGCGAGCCGCCAGCGGTTCGGCGTTACCGCTGCAACATGAGCTGCTCCACATACGGCCGCAGTCGCAGGAACGCTTGCACGCAGGCAGGATCGAAATGTGTGCCGGACTTGGCAACTAACTCTGCGAAGGCCAGATCGGTAGCCATGGCGCTGCGATAAGGTCTATCAGAGGTCATGGCGTCGAACGCATCGGCCACGGCCACAATGCGGGCGGTTTGAGCAATTTTATCTGCCGCCAGCCCATCGGGGTAGCCGGCGCCATCCCAGCGTTCGTGATGGTGACGCACAATCGGGATCATGGAGTTCAGCGCGTTGAACGATTCCAGGATCGCGGCGCCCTTGATCGTGTGCAGCTTCATCTGTTCATATTCGCCGTCGGTGAGCTTGCCGGGTTTGCGCAGAATGGAATCGTCGATGCCAATTTTGCCGATGTCGTGCAGCGGGGTGCCGATTTGAATTTGGTAGCGCTGTGCGGGTGTTAACTTCAGTTCGTCGGCCAAAAGCAGCGCATAGTCGGTGACGCGGCGGGTGTGGTTGCCGGTGCTGTAATCGCGGACCTCGACGGCGCGTGCCAGTGACGAGACCGTTTGGGCGAACTGCTCGCGCTGCTCCTCGATGAGTTGAGCGCTTTCAATGCCGATGGCGACGCTGGCGGCAACGGCGTCGGCCAGAAAGAAGTCGTCTTCGTCAAACGGCAGCTGGGTGGGTCCGCGGTCCAATTGCAAGATGCCCAGCCGTTTGCGTGGCGAGCGCAAGACGGCGCACATCAGGGAAGACATGGTGCCGACGCGAACGCTACGCGCCGATTGCAAATCCGCTTCCGTACTGACATCGGAACAGAGCAGCGATTCGCCCTGCTGAAACGAGCGCTCTGCCATGGTGCGGCTGTAGCAGCAATCGAGGCCGCGCGGCAGCTTGGGAGCATACGATGTTCGCAGTTGCAAGCGCCCCGTTTTGGGGTCGGCCAACAAAATGGAACCGCGCTGTGCCTTGAGAGCCGCCACTGCGTCCGCCAGCACGGCCTGGAGCAAATCCTCCAGCGAGCCGATGTGGCACAGGTGATGGCCGGTGCGCAGCAAGGTGAAAACATGGTCGTGTTTGTTGCCAAGGTCGGAGCGCTTTTGACTCATCGCGCTGAGCGCTTCGTCCCAGGAATGCTGGGCAGCGGCTTCGACACGAAGGAACGAGCCGGACGCCTTGATGCAGCTGCCGGGGATTGACCGCGGGGAACCGTCGACAACAATGGGCGCTTCCTGCACTGGCTCTTGCACCACCGCCGCCTGCAATGCGACGCTGCCGAATTGCAATACATCGTTGAGCCGAAGCTGGGTTTCGCCGCTCAGAGCACGACCGTTGAGCAGGGTGGGATGGCGGTCGCTGCGGGCCAGGTCGCGAATCATCCACTTGCCGTCGCGAAACGTGGCTTCCGCTTGATTGCGGCCCAGTGTGGGATCATGCAAAACAATATCGGCGCTGTCGTGGCGGCCGATGCGAAGGGCCGTGTCTGTTTCCCATTGCAGACCTTTAAGAGTGGGCGTGAGGCCAGAAAGAACCAGGCGCGGGCGGACCATTCAATCCCCCTGTCAATGCATAAGCACGCGGATGCGCCGACGGGCGGGAGCCGACGCATGCAAACATAGCTTATGCCAGAGGGTGAAGCGGGGAGCCTGGGCGGATTTTCGCGAGCCTGCCGCGGCTACGCATTGCCGCAAGATACAGAAACTTTGTCGATTGTGCCGCCGTTGACGAAATTGTGGCCCTTACCAGGTTGCCCGCCTGTGCGGCTGGCCACCAAGCAGCGCTGGGCCAATGTCTTCGCCGCCGAAGCGTCGATGAACATTGCGGGACTTCATTGCAACGTGCATTCGAGGATTTCCGATGGCCGGCAAACGCATGCTTTGGTTGGCGGCAGTGGTGTTTTTGGTGGGACTGTTGGCGCCATCTTCGGCTTCAGCGGGGCCGTTCTTTGGCGAATGGAGCTGCTGGTGGACGCCGGCCCGCGGTTGCCCTTGCGGCGAATATTCGCCCTGCCACTGGTGGAATCCGGAGTTTTACGTGCTTCGATCCTGCATATGCCCGTCTAACCTCGATCAGTATCCGCCCGGGCCGATGCCGCCCGTTGGTCTGACATTTGAGCGAAACCCTTATCCTTGCCCTTCCACGCCGCCCATCGTGGCGTCTCCATATGCCGATCCAACGGCGTATTATGGCCGGCAGGTGTTGCCCAAGTAGGCGCGAGTTGTAGGACGGCCTTCCCAGGCCGTCCAGATTCATGGACGGCCTGGGAAGGCCGTCCTATTACTTAATTGTGCCGCAACGCCTCAATGGGATCCAACATCGACGCCCGTCGCGCGGGATACCAGCCAAAGAGGACACCCACCACGACCGCCACTACCAGTGATAACACAATCGACTTGAAATCGACTTTCGCCGGCAACGATGATTTGAAAATGTGTGACGACACCCACGGCACCACGAGCACCAGCCCCAAGCCCACCGTCATTCCCAACAGGCCGCCGATCGTGGTTTGAACTACTGCTTCGATGATGAATTGCATGGTAATGTCACGGCGTTTGGCGCCCAGGGCGCGGCGAATGCCGATTTCACGTGTGCGCTCCGTCACGGTGGCCAGCATAATGTTCATGATGCCGATGCCGCCGACCAGCAGCGAGATCGAAGCGATCAGGGCCAAGAGCATGTTGTAACGGTCGCGGGCGCGTTCTGCTTCTTCCAGGCGGTCGAGCGGCAAAGCCACTTCCCAGTCTTTTTTGGGGTGATAGCGATCCAGCAAATCCCGCACTACTTCGCCGGTGCCGCGGACCTTGTCGATATCGGGCACGGTCAAGGTGATCTGGTGCAACTCGACCTGTTCACCGGTGCGCGTGCCACCCTGGCGAATAACCACGCGGACACCGAAACGCAGTTTGCAGGTGTAGAGAGGTATGTAAACATCGTTGTTGAAATCTTCGGCGGCCTGTCCGCCGGAAGGCGTGCCGCCTCGTGGCGTCCGCTCCTTGATGATGCCAACCACGATATATTGCTCGTTTTTCAAGACAATGGACTGACCGATCGCTTGCTCGAAAGGAAACAGCTCCTCGGCCACGCGGGAACCGAGCACGATCACGTTGCGAGCGCGCTGTTCATCGCCCTCATCGCGTTGATCCTCGCCGTCCACCAGAAACCTGCCAACGGCCATCGTGAAATGGTTGATCTTGGCATAGTCCTCCGTGGTCGCCACGATCCGGGCGTTCATGACCACTTTGTCAATGTGGCGGACTTGCTGCGGAAAAATGCGCATGGGCACCATGCCCTCCACCGTCTCCAGCAGGCTCAAGCGGTCGTAATCGTCCCATGTCAAACCGAAGGTGGCCACCCACGAGGACCGTTGGTTCATGGGATCGTCAGGAGGCTTGACGCTGCGGACGATAATGTTGGTGGTGCCCTGGCGGCGAATGTCTTCCAGGGCATCCTCCATGCTGCCTTTGCCGAAGCCCATGA
>DASRAT010000065.1:0-4761 GCA_035638015.1 Gemmataceae bacterium
CGCCGGGACAAGCCCGGCGGCTCGTCGAGCCAGGAGACAGCCATGTCCGTACTGCTCTTGACCGAAGAGGACGTTCGCCGCCTGCTGACCATGGAGATGGCCCTCGAAGCCGTCGAACAGGGCTTGCGCAAGCTCGCGTTGGACGAGGCCGTCAACGTGCCGCGGGCGCGCGCTCAGACCGACCATGCCATGCTCCACACCATGTCCGCGGCAGCAAAAACGCTCGGCTACATGGGCACCAAGTGCTATGCCACCAGCCGCAAAGGCTCGAATTTCTTGTTCAGCCTCTTTGACGGCAAAAGCGGCGCGCTGCTGGCATTGATCCAGGCCGACTATCTGGGCCAGGTTCGCACCGGCGCCGCCAGCGGCGTGGCCACGCAGTATATGGCCCGGCCCGAGGCGGCCGAGGTCGGCGTCTTCGGCAGCGGCAAACAAGCGCGGACGCAGCTTCAAGCCGTTTGCAAGGTCCGCAAAATTCGCCGCGCCCAGGTTTACAGCCCCAATGAGGAACGCCGTCGTGCCTTCGCCCAGGAGATGACAGACGTCTGCCAGTGCGAGGTGCAACCGGTGCCGCGACCCGAGATGGCCGCCGAGGACAAGGACATCGTCATTACCGCCACCTCCAGCCGCGAACCAGTGCTGAACGGCAACTGGATCTCCGAGGGGACGCATCTCAATGTCATCGGCTCCAACTTCCTGGGCAAGGCGGAAGTCGACGCCGTCTGTGTCCGCCGCTGCGCCAGCATTATCGTCGACAGCAAGGATCAGGCCCGTATCGAAGCCGGTGACTTTGTGCAGCCGCTGGAAGACGGGTCCATCCACTGGTCCGCCATTCACGAGCTTGGTCAGGTGATCGTTGGCCGCTACACCGGGCGAGCCCATGCCGAAGACGTGACCATGTTCAAATCGCTGGGGATCGCCATTGAAGATGTGGCCGTGGCGGGGGTGGTTTATCAGAAGGCGGTGGAAACGGGGGTGGGGAGGACGGTGGAATGGTAGAGTCCACATGGTCTCGCGGCAAGGCGTGACCGGATCCGACTAAATTCCCCGTGTTCCCTCCAACACCGCCAAGACCGCCAAGACCGCCAACCTTTACACGAGATACACGATGGCTTTCTTGAACATTTTTCCCAACCGCTGTTTTCCAGGCCCTGGGGCGCGCGTACAATGCCGGCCTCGCGAGATAATTAGATGCGCCCCCTTTGATTTCTCCATCTTTGATCTTCCACTTCAGCGTATCGGTGGTTATTCCAATCCAACTTCTTCAAACTTAAGGCCTTTAAGTCCCAAGTCGTGGAATGCATTGACAAATCGCTCGCTTGCAAACAACATGCCGTCATACTCCACCCAGCGGTAAAGATCATGGTTCTTGGGAATGCTTTTTCGCCTTAGCGTGATTTTATAAGGTACGGAAAGATGTGATTCCAACATAAACTTTCCACAGCCTTGGCATCTTTCCCGCGCGTCAAGTCCCATACTTTGCCCAGCCGTCACATTCCGGGTGATTTCCAACTCGCGAAACCCACGGCTTCTTTTGTGGGGAGCTTTTGTTACGACTTCAATGGATGGCGGCAGCTTGACATTGTTGTTAGCCATTCGCTCGATTGCTGATGCGGTGGCGGCAATGCTAGAACTACTAAACAGGTTAAAATCGCCGGAATTGCCAAATTCCTCTTCCACGTGGTATGGCCCGAATCCCGTACCCGATCCAACATACATTTGTTTCGGAAGAAACTCTGTGACTGTTCGTAAGAGTTTTTGAAGAGTTTCCAAATCGACATCGATTTGGTACTTGCCCGTAAATCCCTTTAAGGTCTTGACAAGGGACGGCGGAAACAGACTAAGGGCAAAGCAGGGGTAATGTACCCAATCAGACATGCGACGTTTGTGAATGGGGCACCGGAGAATTGGCATTGTCAGTTCATGATAGCCGCTTAAATCCATTTGCGGACTGCCATTTCTGATCCAAAATACTTGCATTCTTAAACCTCGGAATCAGAAACCTGAAGCGTCCCAGATGTGACTAGCGTATCTCTTCAAATTGAAGGTGCCGATCATTTCGTGCATAAATCTTTCAATGGCTTGCGGGCTAGCGTCTCGGAAAGGAAAAAAGCGGGCGCAGCTCGTTTCAAAACGTAATGACTTAACCTCGCCGCTTCGCTTCCAACTCCTGCCAGCGCGCATACCTTCGTTCGACCTCGTGCTGCGCCTCCTCCAACAAACGGCAAGCCTCCGCAAGCGCAGTGTGCCCAGCCGTCGCGGATCGCTCCACCTCGGCTTGCCGAAGTGCCAGAGTTTCCTCGCTGGCCAGGATCGCGGCCTCCATCTGGTCCCACTCTTGCTGCTCGCGGTAGGTGAGCTTGCGCGTTTTCGCCGGCGTGGCAACGAGCTGGGATTTCGCTGATCCTTGGTCGCTTTCGGCCTTGGCAATGCGCGTTTCGGGTTTTTGCCGCTCATATGCCGTAAGCCATTGCTCAACGCTGCCGTAAAGCGCCGCGCCGCCGCGGCCGTCCAGACCGATCACCTCGGTGCAAAGCCGATCCAACAACTCCCGGTCGTGGCTGACCAACACCAAGGCGCCCGGAAACTCCGCGAGACTATCTTCCAGCACCTCCAGCGCCGGAATGTCCAGGTCATTGGTTGGTTCGTCAAGGAACAGCAAGTCAGCTGGTTGCACCATGAGTTGAGCGATGCGAACGCGGGCTTGCTCCCCTCCCGACAGATCGCCGACCAGCACGTCCAATTGCTCCGTTTTGAAGAGAAACTGCTTCGCCCAGGCCGCGACGTGCATGGGCCGCTCGCGCACCATGACAGTGTCGCCGTTGGGGCAAAGCGCTCGCCGCAGCGTCGCTGCCGGATCGAGCGAGGCCCGGCCTTGTTCGAACATTACCAACCGCAGCCCCTCGGCCGTCGTGACCGTGCCGGCGTCGGCGCGATGTTCGCCCGCCAATACTCGCAACAATGTGCTTTTGCCGCTGCCGTTCGGTCCGAGCAGGCCCAGCTTTGTTCCCGGCGTGAGCGACACATCCAGGCCGGAAAATAGCGGCTTGCCTCCAAGGGATTTGGCGATGGCCGACGCCGTGAGCAATTTGCGCGTTTGCCGGCCCGTGCCGACAAAGTCGATGCCGGCCGCACCCGCTGTGGTGTTGCGGTACTTGAGCTCGTCCAGTTCCTCGCGCCGTTGGCCGGCTGCCTGAATGCGTGCGGCACCTTTGCGCGTCCGAGCCGCCGCCTTGCGGCCCAGCCACTCCGTTTCACGGCGAACCTGGTTGGCCACCGACTGTTGTTGACGAAGTTGCGTTTCCAAAAACTCTTCGCGCCGCGCGACAAACGCATCGTAAGAGCCTAGAGCACGGAAGGAGCCGCCGGGATATGCACGGTTGATCTCAATCACCTCGTCGGCAACCGCCCGCAAAAATGCCCGATCGTGGGTCGCCACCAGGTAACCGAAATTCGCGGCCCGCAACAACCGCTCCAGCCACACAATGCCCGGCAAATCGAGATGGTTGGTCGGCTCGTCAAGCAACAGAAAATCGGGCCGCCGGGCTAGCTCGCGGGCCAACGACAAGCGCTTGCGCCAACCGCCGGAAAGCGTGTCGGCCTGTTGGTCCACATCAGTAAAACCGACCTGCGTCAAAGTGGCCGCGGCCCGGGTTTCTCGTTCGTGATCTTCGATCGGCTCGGCGGCGAGAGCAGTCAGCACCACGTCGCGAACACTCTGGCCGGCAGCAAACACGTCTTCCTGAGCAAGGTAACAAAGGCGGGCTGAGCGGCGCAGTGCGCGTGTGCCGGCATCCGGTTCATCGCGGCCCGCCAAAAGTTTGAGAAGGGTCGATTTGCCGCTGCCGTTGGGACCGATGAGGCCAATGCGTTCCCCGGCGCCGAGGTCAAGGCACAGATCGGTAAACAGTGGCCGGGGACCAAACCCCTTGGTTAAACCTTGTACGCTCAGCAAAACGGTCATGCCTTTAATCTAAAAAGGAATACGCCAAGGGGAAAGTGGACCAGCTCCCTTACCCGTTCCACTTGTCGAGCAGCCGCGTAAACTGACAGCATGCGGATCATTTACATCGACGCTGACGCCTGCCCTGTCAAAAACGAGGTTTACCGCGTAGCCAGCCGCTATGGCTTCCGCGTCACAGTCGTGGCCAACACCATTCTTCAAATCCCTGCCGAACCGCTGGTGGAACAGGTCGTCCGCCCTGGCTTCGGCGCCGCCGATGACTGGATCGCCGAACAAGCAGGGCCAGGCGACATCGTCATCACCGCAGACATCCCCTTGGCCGCTCGCTGTCTGTCAAAGGAAGCTCGCGTTCTCGATCCCAAGGGCCGACCCTTCACGGACAACGACATCGGCCCAGCGCTGGCCCTGCGGCAAATCAAGGACGAGCTTCGTCAGGCGGGAACCATCACCGGCGGGCCCGCACCAATGCAACCCAAGGATCGGTCGCGGTTTTTGGCGAAACTGGATGAGATGGTGAATGCGGTAATGCGGGCATTCCCCATGCCTTCTTGAAGGGCAGATGTAGCACTAGCTGTTAGCTTGTGCCGAGTCCTGCAACTCCCATTGCCAGCGCACCCGCGCAATGCCCCCGCCTCGCTGCGGTCAGGCGCAGACTGAGCGCCAACGAAGTGACGCCGGACTCGCGCCCGGGGTGTCATCCAGGCGTAGACTGTCCAATCCGAAAACTGATCAGGCACCACAGTGTATGACCCATTCCTCGGAAGGCACTAAGCGTTTGAAGTCCGCCTGCCTACGCG
>DASRAT010000066.1:0-4985 GCA_035638015.1 Gemmataceae bacterium
TCAATTTCCTCCGCAAATCCGGCTCGACCAGCGTGCAGGTGACGATCCTCACGCCGTCTGTCGGCAGCAAGGGTTATGAGGAGCCATACGAAAACGGCATGGTGATCGCCGAGGCCGACGGCAACAAGATCGACGACCATCATTACGACGGCAACCACTGCATCGCCACGCATGATCCGCACCCGTGGCGCAAGCAGATGAATATGTATCTGGCCTATGCCAGCTTTTACAATCCGCTGAATTTCGTGCGGGCCATCGCCGACTGGAAGCATCAGCTGTGGGACGTGCGCGTGGTGTATCAAGCCTATGGCATGGTCGGGCTGGTGAAGTCGTTCATGTCGGGCTTCACGTGGCTCAAAAGCCTTTGGAAGGGGCCGGTGCGCAAGATGCAGGAGGTGCCGCGGCGCCGCCTGGAAATGGTGCCGCCGCCGGTGTCGCCGGCGACGGTGGAGGGGACGGTTGGCTTGCAGACGGTGTGATTGCGGCAAGCGGCAGGCGTTTCGCGCTTGTCAGACTGCTCTGGCGGCTGCTACACTGTCTATAGACCTATTTCCCGCCGAGGTGCGCTTTAACGAGGTAACTATCATGCTGACACCATTTGCATTCGC
The DNA here is from genome assembly GCA_035638015.1 of Gemmataceae bacterium. GTDB lineage: Bacteria > Planctomycetota > Planctomycetia > Gemmatales > Gemmataceae > DASRAT01. The sequence goes on from DASRAT010000066.1 coordinate 609, forward strand.
CCTGGGCATGCCCGAGATTATTGTTCTGCTCATCATCGGCGTCCTGCTGTTTGGCCGACGGCTTCCCGAAGTGGGCCGTTCGCTGGGCAAGGGCATTGTGGAATTCAAGAAGGGCATGAAGGGTCTGGAAGACGACCTGGATACGAGCGGTCACGCGCCGGTGCCGCAACACCTGCAGCAGCAGGCGCCCTCCGAACAAGTTCGCGCCCCGCAGCGCGTGGCAGCCACAGCGCCGAAGTTTGAGGACAACCTCCCGAACATTTCGACGCCGCCGCGGCCTTAATCTCAAGACAAATCTCTGGGCGTTTAACTCAGCGGCTAGAGTGCCATCCTCACACGGTGGAAGTCGCTGGTTCGAATCCAGCAACGCCCAATTTCACAACGGCTATTTACCCCGAAGGGGTTTCATTCCAAAGCCCAGGGTCGCGCAGCGCACCCTGGGTCAAATGCCGCCGCCCGTCCGAAACCCCGAAGGGGTTTCACAAGATCTCAATCCCAAACATACCGTTCATCAATCACCAAGCCGTTTTTCCTACAAATCCGCCGAAACTCATCCTGGAACGATACCTTTTTGTGATGTTCCTCCTGCGTTGCGATGTAATCCTTAAGGCGTTTAATGTGGGTTGCGCTTACTCCAAACGCACCATAGCCCGCCTGCCAATAAAAATCCTGCAACTGCGGATTGTTCTTCTTGATCCATTTGGTGGTGTCACGCTTCAGTTCGCGAACTAATGTGGATACATCACCGCTCTTGGAATGCCGGCATAGAATATGAACATGATCCTCCACCCCGCCGATCAACAGTGATGGTGATTCGAGGTTTTTGCAAATCCCAACCATGTAGGCATGGGTGCGGGCGCGGAATTCACGGTCGGAAAGAAATGGTTGGCGATTCTTCGTCGAGAAGACAATGTGCACGTAGATTTGCACTAGGGATTGGGGCATCGGTTGGTTCCTGTGAAACCCCTTCGGGGTTTGGGTGGGTACGGCATTGGACCCAGGGTGCGCTGCGCGACACTGGGCTTTGGAATGAAACCCCTTCGGGGTTTGTGTCACTTCGCCTTGCCCTTTAGCGTGTCCAAATACGCCCAAATCGACGCCAACTCCTGGATCGTCAAGTTCTGCACCAACCCTTCCGGCATCATGGACGTTTCCCGGCGGCTGCGTTGATCGATGTCGGACTTTTGAATGATGGTGGCAATTCCGGTCAAGGTGCGTATCTCCACCTCAGTGCCCGATTCCCGTGTGACGAATCCCTCCAGCGTCTTGCCGTCCGTCAGCACGAAATACTGGGTCTCAAAACCCTGGGCGATCTTGGCGCTGGGCTTCAAGATCGATTCCATGATTTCGTCCTTTTTATAGCGCGTGGTGATGTCGGCCAGCAGCGGACCGCGCGGCGCTTCCTGGGACGAGACAGTGTGGCAGGTGACGCAGCCTTGTTTGAAGAACAAGCGCGAGCCCAGTTTGGCGTCGCCTTTTTCCTTGGCAACGGCGGCCACGATTTCGTCGTAGGCGAGTTTGGCGATGATCGGCCCGGTGCGATTGATTTGGGCGTCCAGGTCCAGCAGCTTGGCGGCGTAGTTGGCCGCGACTTTGACCTCCTCGCGAGTGTCCTTCTGTTTCTCCTTGACCTGCAAGCCGTAGTGGTCGGCGTTGCTCCAGCCGATGGCCCGGAGCAGGCTGACGGTGTTGTCGGCGGACGCCCAGGCGCTGTCAATGGCACGGGTGGCTTCGTCGCGTTGCTTGGGCGGCGCTTGCAAATTCATGGTGAGCGTGAGCAGGACGGCGTAAGCGAGTTCCTTTTGCTCGGCTTCCTTGGCCTTGGTTTGTTTGCTCCAGAAGGCGACGTTTTGGCCGTTTCTTATGTCGCGCAAAAACTCCTCGCGGGCCTGGAGTAGTTCGGGCGGGCTTTTGTCGGTGACGGTCGAGAAACCAGCCGCGATGGTGGGCAGCAGACTGGCGGTCTTGGGGGAGAGGTTGTGCAAGCCAAGCAGCACCTTTGCACGCGTGGCCGGCGCGTCCTTGGGAGAGACCGCCACCTCTTCCAACCATTTCAATTCATTGGCCGCGAGCTTGGGGCGGGAGAGCAGGAAATCGACCGCCGTGGGCCGGAAACTCACATCGGTGGCGGCCAGCTTCAAAACCAACGGTACGATGTCCAGGTTAATGCGGTTGCGGCGAAGCTCATTGACGAGGCTAGTCAGCACGATCTTGTCGGACTTGGTAAGGGCTGTCTGAATGCCCTGAGAGATTTTCGTGCTGGCGGCCCAGGTCACCGGTTTGTAATAAGGGCCTTTGGTGTCGGGCCGCGTGTTCCACCACGACTTGCCGTCCCACGGGGCCTCCTTGTGATAAAGGCGTGTCAGTGAGCGTAGCAAGTATTTTCGCACCTCGGCATCGGTGGCCGTGTCTAGCTTGGCAAGCACGGCGTCCACGACCACGGGGTCGTGCTGGTACTGAAGGATCTGGCTGCAACCCAGCAACATACGCGACGGCGTGCCCGGTTGCATAGCATTCAGCGGCGGTTCCCAGGCGCGTAGGTCCGCAAGGTTCTTGATGGCGATATGAGCTAACACATCATCCTTGTCGCCGGCAAATGGCAACATTTTGGCAATGGCTTCCTTGCGGCCAAGCCGGCCCAGGGCGGTGACCGCTTCCAGGCGCGTGCGTGGATTGGCGTCGCTCAAGGCGCTGACAAAAAGGTCAGTTGGCACATTGGCGGCCTTGGCCGGATTGTCGGCGAGTGCGCGCAGGGCGAAGGGCCGCAGCAAATCGTCCTTGGCAAGCCGCAACAAAGCATCCGTCGCCTTTTCCTTGCCGAGTTGTTGCAACGTGAAGAGGGCGGCAACGCGGGCAGCGAGATTCTTGGCATTGACGTTGCCGGCCAAACCTTCCAGCGCTTTGCAAGTATCTTCCTGATAACCGCGGCGAATGATTTCTCGCTGCGCGTATTGGCGAGTCGTGTGGCTGTCAGAACCGACCAGCTTTAACAGCTCCTCGACCTTGGCTTTTTTCAAATCGGGGAACGGCGTGGCCTTGAAGTCCTTCGGTGTTAGGCGGGCGATGTAGCCAACGTTTGGGCCGATGTAATTGTAAGAAGCGCCGCGCCAGCTCGAGACATAAATGCGGCCGGCCGGATCGATGGACATGTCGGTGGGCCTGGGAATTTGCAAGAACGATTTTTGTTCGACCTTGAAGGTGGCGCCTGCCGGCTTGGGATTGTGGATATAGATGTTGCTTTTGCCCCAATCGACGGTGAACAGGTTGTTGTTGAACGGCGCGGGCAAAGTCGGCTCGTCAATGAACAGGGCGCCGGTGGGAGCGCCGCCGCCGTAATCGGCCAACGGCTTGATGTGATCCTCCGGGAAATTGACGAAGAGCTTGGGATAGCCGAAATTGCCGCCGTGGACGACGTGGCTGAGGCGCACATCCCAGCCGCCGCCGTCATTGGTGTTGTCGCGGGTGAAAATGTTCATGAAGGGATCGATGGCCACGTCCACGATATTGCGCTGGCCCATGGAGAAAATCTCCAGGCCGGTGCCGTCGCTGCGAACGCGGGCGATGCCGCCGCCATACATCTCCACGGGGCCGCCGTCCTTGCCCTGTCCCTTGGCAAAGCCGTAATCGCCGACGGCGATGTAGAACCAGCCGTCGATGCCGAGCTGCATGCCGTTAGTCGTGTGGTCCGCGCCACGGAAGGCCAGATCGCGGCCAATGCCCTTGACCAGGACTTCATGGCGCTGGGCTTTGCCGGTGCCTTCCTCGTCGTAAAAGACGGACAGGTCGGGCGGGGCCATGACGTAGAGCTTGCCGTTGTCCCAAAACAGGCCACGCGGGCTGTCCACCTTGGCAAAATCGAGGATCTCATCCGCGACGCCGTCGCCCTTGGTGTCGCGGCAGCGCACAATGCGGCCTCGGCCCAGTTTTTTGTCGAGCGAGCTGTTCTCGTCGATGCCAATGAACACCTCGCCGGTGGGAGCGGCCACCAGGCAAACCGGGTAATTGACCTGCGGCGGCTGGGCGTAGATCGTCACGTTAAACCCGGCGGGCGCCTTGGTCTCGGCCAGCATTTGCTTGGTACTCGCGGCGCCGGGCTCCTTGCCTTTTTTCTGGGCGGCTTCGGCGGCGCTGGGTTGTTGGCCGACCAGCAGACTGACGAGGAATGCAATGGCACAAGCGGCCAGGACGGCGACGTGTTGACGACGATTAAGCATGGAAATCACCTGGAGGGAGAGCATGGAACAACATGGGCATTTTCGGGGGAAAGGCGGTGGAATGCAAGCATTCAATGGGAGGTGATTTGATTTTTCGGCGGGATGTCACGGGCGAACAGATTGTCTCAGTCTAACCGCGGAAAATGCGTTTCATTTCAACCCC
>DASRAT010000067.1:0-22028 GCA_035638015.1 Gemmataceae bacterium
GACGTCCTCACGGGAAAGCATTTATCAACTGTGACCATTGATCCGGACGATTCTCTTCGGTCTTGGAGACCAAGCCGCTCTGGCATGCATTGGTCGGGCAGCTACCTGGCGTTGTCACCGGATGGATTGACGCTGGCCATCGCGGGCCACCACCTGCAAGTTGATCTTTGGCGGCTGGATGGCAAAAGCAAGCCGCGCCAAGTCAAACTACGCGTCGTCGAAAACCACTGGGGCGTCGTTGAAACGCTGACCTTTTCCCCCGACGGCAAGACCTTGCTTGTCAATGTGGAAAACGCACTTCAACTGTACGATGTGGCCACTGGTGCTGAGAAGTTACCGATGCGAGGCCATGGTGGGCCAGTTGGCTTTTTGACTTTTTCTGCCGATGGCCGCAAACTTTTGACAGGGACGGCAAGTTCGCGTGCCGGCTTTCCCCACGAGGTTATCACTTGGGACACGAAGACTTGGGCAGAAATGGGCCGCTCGGTCAACGCTTCTGACCTTTTTGAAATTGTGGCCATTTCCGCAGATCGTGCGCTGGCGGTCACTGCTGATGACCACAAGTTGCGGACCATTAAGGAATTCGCAACCGGCAAGCAGCTTGTCAAACTGCAGGTATCCCTGTTGGATGAACTAGGGTGGACGGGTTATTTATCGCCTTGCAATCGATTTTTTGTCAGCTCGGGGGTTTATAAGAAAGAACATGTCCTGGCGCTCTTTGCGGTTCACAGCGGCGAGCTGCTTTTTCAAGTGCCTGACCGCTATCGACTCGCAACCATGTCGTATTTTCATTGGGCTTTCGGTGCCGACGGCGGCGCCGTAGCGCTGTTCGCTGCCGAAGGGAAGCTTCAAATTTGGAATACAGCGACCGGCAAGCTTAAGCGGGAACTGGCGCCAGCACCATCAAAATGGAAGGAAAGCCACGGCCGGACTGCGTTGGCCTGGTCGCCAAACGGCAAGTTTCTGGCTTCTTGGGAAGAGTGCAGCGGCGGCGTCCGTGTCTGGAATCTGGCGACGGGGAAACACAGATTGTATGCAACTGTCTTGCCGCGGCGGTATGATGATTTTCCGCCCAGCCTGGCCTGGTCCGCGGACGGGCGCATGTTCGCGATCGGCGGTCTGGGCAAAAATCATAATCAAATCCAAGTCTGGGAAGTGGCAACCGGCAGATTGCGATGCGAGTTTGGCAATCATGCCCTTGAAGTCAGGGTGTTGGCGTTTTCCCCTGAAGGCCGGCTGCTTGCGTCCGGCAGCGCCGATACCACCATCCTGATTTGGGACCTGGTGGGTGCCCAAGCCAGGCCACCGTCCGCCGGGGCCCGCCTCCCAAAAAGATTCGTCGCTGCCTTGATCAATCTGACCGATTACCACACCTTTTCGCAAACCTCTTCCGGAAAACAGAACCTGTATCCCGCCGCCGCGACATGTGGGGCGTTTTGCCGCCACCAGGCTGCGGCCTCGGGCGCGCCAAACTCCAGCGCCGCCAGCGCCTTGGGGCCGTCGACAAGATAGCCGGTGCTGACTTCCGCACCCCGATTGGACACGGCGCCAACGGTCTGCAACTGACGAGCAGCCCCTTCGCCGACGGCCAGGGGCAATTCCATGCCCACCCAGGCGCGGCGGATGCTTTCCGGTGCTTCGCCCGGCGGCAGCGTCACGATGCGAATGTGAACAATGGCGCTGGGCCTGTTTCTGTATGACCGGACCATTAGCACGATGACGAAAATCACCACCACCGCGGCAACGATGCCGCCGATGATCAGCCACGGATTTGCATTGTCGTCACCACCAGCGCCATGGGACGGGCCGCCGTGGGGAATGACGTGAGGGACCGGGACGTGGGGCGCAACCCGCGGTACGGGCACGGGTACGCCGCGCTGGGCCCAGCAGGGATTGACGAAAATCAAAAGCGAAAGCAACGCCGCTGCGCGAAAAAGCTGGATTCTCATGCCGCCCTCCGCAGGTCAAGACTTATCCTTTTCGAAAACAGGTGGTTGCTGCTCTGGAAGCTTCAACCGCTCCGGGAGATTGGGCAAAAATTGCCTTACCTTGGCGACGTCCGTGCCGCCGTCAATAAAGGTCCAGTTACGGCCCTGGTCCGGGGAAATGCCGACCACGAAACTCTTTTGCAGGAGTTTGCCGCCAGGGGCTTTCATTTCCAGCAAATAGGTGACCACGATGAACAACTCGTCGCCGGCCGCGACAGGCTCGGAGGGGTCATCGACTTTGTTGGACATCAGGGCGAAACCCTTGGTTTTCAAGTCGCTCATGCTGGCCTTCAAGGCGCCGATCATTTTTTCCCGCCCGCCGCCTAACTCGATCACCTTGGGATAAGTGAGGTCAATGACTTTGGCGTAATCCTCTTTAACCAGCGCATTGTTGACATCCTCGACCTGGCGTTTGGCGATGCCTTTGACGTCAACGCCTTCGCGGACTTGGGTGATGGCAAATCCTCCCAGCAACAAAGACAGGCAGACGCATTGAAGGTTCATGTGTTGCTCCACTCAAGGTGAAAAGCTACGCGGCCGTTAACATTAACTCACGTCGTTGCATTTGGGGATAGCGGACAATCGGCAGCGGCACGACTTGCGATGACAGTTGCAGCGGCTCGTTCTTGACCGGAACCGGCAACGCCTGCCGCGATTTCAAATCCAGGCGGCCGCCCGATTTGATCGTCTCGTAATCCTGCTTGCCCTTTTCGACTTTTTTCGTCGTGTCGTAGACGTAAATGCTGCCCTTGCCAATTACATCTGCGAGGTGGCCCTTGACGACGATGGCGGTTGATTCGTCGATGCCGATGCCCAGGTATTGCGGATAAGTCTGCATGAGCTTGGTCATAGCGTCAAAGCGCTTGCGCTTGGAGAAATGCTGATCGACGGCGACGCCCGGCAGGAAATTGAAGCCACGCTGATAGCCCTCGTACATATTGTCCAGATTGCCCCGAGTGCCGCCTGGGCTGCCGCGGACAAGGAACTCGGTCTGGATCGAGGCCCCCGCGGAGGAGCCGCCGATGACACCGCCGCGTTTGAGAACCTCGTACATCATGGGCTGCAGTTTCGTTCCTTCATAGGCGTCGTTGATTTTGCCCTGGGCGCCGCCGTGGAACCAGATGCCGGTGGCCTTGCTCATGGCATCCAAATACTCGGGCTTTTCCACTTCCTCGATCTTGCGACCGACAACAATGGTGACGGACTTGGCCCCGTACTTGCGGAACCGGTCTGGAAAGGCGTCCTTGGCGGTCAGCGGATCGCCCTTGGCGGCGGGCATGATGACAATCGACGCCTCTTTGCCGCCCGCAAGCTCCATGAACCTCTGAACGATTTCATCACCCACGGCGCCGCCGCCGACGATGACGAGGCTGCCCTTTTCGACGAAGGGTACGCCCGGCAAGGCGGGCGGAAAGTCGGCAGCGCGCTCCACGGCGGCGCGGCGGAAGGCAGTCAGGTCGCCGGATTTCTTGGTGAGAGCGGCGGCCTTTTCGGGTCGCGTTGTCGTGGCTGCAAGGTGAACGGTCACTTGCCCCGAGCCTAATGGACGCATGTTGCGGCCGCTGACGACCATCGCGGAACCGGGAGCAAGCTCATAGCCGACCAGGGCAGGATTTTGCTTGAGAAGGGCGCTTAGAATCACTTTGCCTTTTTCGCCGGCCGGCCGGGCCACGATGATGGAATCGGGCATCATATCCAGGCCGGCGCTCTTGGCGCCGTCCTTGCTTGCGGGAGGTATGAGGGTGGCCAGCGCCTCTGTCCCGAGCCCGGCGGCGCCGATGACTCCGCCACGCTTTACAACCGCAAGACAGGCAGCGCCCACGGCTGCCTTGAGTTTGGCGGCGTCGCCATCAGCTAACCACACGCCCGTGGCCTGTTTCAAATGGTGCGCGTCGGCATCAGTAAGCGGCATACGCAACACCACAAAGCTCGCCATGCCCTTGGCGTCCCAGCTGTCCAAAAGACGCTGCGTGACGACCTGGCCTTCCTTGGAAGATTCAGCCCCGCGAATGACGACGATGTGGCCTTTCTTGCCGCCGGCCAGCTTGGAAAACTCGTCGATGGCCTCGCGTGACACTTCGCCGGCGCCGCACAGCACCAGTGAGCCGTCGATACCATGGGCCGCGATGGGTGCCCTGGCCGCAGCAGTCGCTTTGGCGCCGTCGGCGATAAGGTCGCGCGAGGAGGCGAAGGCCAGTGCCGCTGCCGCCAGCAGCATCACAAGCATGCGAGGGAATTTGCCAGGTACGTGCCAGCGGGCACAGGGTAATGAAGCATTGCGAGGGTTCATGGGTGAAGACTCCCGGATGAAGGACTGCGGATAGCTTTTATTTATGGATTGAGAGTCGGGCGAGGATAGGCGTAAAGCTTGAGGAATGGAAATGAAAAGGGGGAAATGCAAAATAAAAAAGTACAGGCAATGTGAAATCAGTCTTTCCGCTGCGCCTGCCCCAGCGCCGCCGCCAATGCCTGAATCTTATCCGTCAAATCCTTGGCCAGATTGGCCCGCTGCAAAAACAGCAGCGCGAAACATGTGTCCACAATGTCCGATTGCCCGGGCCCGCGTTTGGTGTCCCATTTGCCGTCTTTCAATTGGTTGGCCACCAGCACTTCCAGGCCCCAGTGATACCAATCCTTGCCGTCGATTCTGGCAAGTTGAAAGAGAATCGCCACGCGTTCGACGGACCACAGGAAATACATCTCCGGCGGATCAATGAGGTGATCGCCAGGATTGCCGACGTGGGTGGCCAGGGCCTTGAGGCCTTTTTGCAAGACCTTGTCGTTGGTCATGTCGCGGGCGGCTTTTTTGTCGTCGTCGAGGCCGTAGCCGGCGGCGATGCCCAGCAAGCCGGCGGCTGTCATGGTGGGGAAGGCGCTGGCATGATGGTTGGGCTGGTAGGTCCAGGTGCCGTCGTCCTCCTGGGTGTTGCGAAAGCGTTTGGCGACCAGCTTCAGTGCCGGGTCCAGCTCGTTACCGGGGAAATATTTGCGGGCGGCCCACAATGCCAGCAAAGCAAATTGGGTGTTGGAGTTGTCGCCGTCCTTGAGATAAAAAGCGCGATCGTTTTCCTTTTGGATCTGGAAGACGCCCATCGTCAAGAGACCAAACACCTTGGGATCGGCGCCCCGGCCAGCGTAATTGGGGAAATCCTTGAGCATCTCGCGCAATTTCGCTTCTTGCTGCTTGGTCAAAGGATTGCTGCCATAAAACCAACTGCCCGAGGGATATTGATTGGCCACCAGCCGCAGCGCCAGCGATTCGATCAACGGCCGATCCGCCGGATCGTCCAGGCGAGTGAGAAACAGCATGGTGGTGGTAATGGCGTAGTTGGCTTGCTGGCCTTCCATCTGCTGGCTAAAGCCCTTGCGAACAAACTTGGCAGCGGCCTGAACGGCCGGGTCGGTGGCGGGAACCTTGGATTCCAACAGCGTCAATCCGACCAGCGCCGTCATGCCGACCGACGTGTGCGTTTCAAACCAGGAGCCGGCGTCGGGGTCGTCTTTTTTTTGGCTCTGCTTGAGGAATTCGATGCCGCGCTGGACAGCGTTGTTTGCCTTGACTTCGTCCTCGGGCGACACCACGATCAAGTTATTGGTGACCAGCTTTGTCTTGGGAGCAATCTTTTTCGGCGGACCGCCGCCCAGCGGGGGCGGACCGTCATCGTCGATCGTTGCCGTCACAACAGAAGGCTTGGAGCTGTCGCCGCTGAAACAAACAATCAGCAGCACGGCGGCGACAACGATCGCCAAAATGCCGCCAATGGCAACCAAGCCGATGGCCAAAACTGTGCCGACACCGCTGCCGGAGGTTGATTGGGACGAAGATTGGCCGTTGCCTTCATGCAGCGCGGCCGTGGTGGTTTTCGCCGAACCCGCGGCGATTGCCGTGGACCTATGGGGGGGCATTCCCGCCGCCACCGCGCCATTGGCGCCCTCCAGCGCAATGGGCGTGCCGCAATGCGGGCACTTGGGCCTGGCTCCCGCGCGCAATCCGGGCGGAAGCTTGAGCCGGGCATGGCACTGGGAACAATAAAACTTGGTCGGAGCCATGAGAAGTTCCGGTCATCCCTGGACAACGGCGACAAGAAAGCGATCACGGACCTTTTGGAATCTGGTTCGGATCGGTGATCCCCATGAACAAATTGAGGTCGGTCAAATCCTGGGCCAGGTTGACGCGTTTGAGGAACAGCAGCGCGAAACAGGTATCGTGAATCGCGTTGGCGCCGTGATAACTTGCGGTGTCCCACCTGCCGTCGTTCTGCTGTGTCGGCAACAAAACGCCGACACCCCATTTATACCAATCCTGATTGCCGCCGACGTGGGTAAGGTCGTAAAGCACGCCGATGCGCTCGACCGACCACACGAAGTAAAGACTCAAGTCCCCTGGCCATTGTTTGCCTTGCAGCTGGTAGCTGTCAAGGTGAAGGGCATTGATGCCGCGGCGAACCTGGTCATCGATGGGCACGGGCTTGGTTTTCTTGGGGTCGGGCTTGGCGCCGCGCAGGGACAATTCCGCGGTCGATCCCTTGCCCAGAGCAATGCCCAACAGGCCAACGCAGGTCATGGAAGGCCTGAATTGCCGGGCTTGGTCGTCGAAGTGATAGCCCCAGTTGCCGCTGGCGAACTGGCTGGCGCGGAAACGCTTCTCGCACCGCGCCAGGGCGGCTTCTGTCGGGATGCCATGACGCCGAGCCACCCACACCGCCAGCATGGCGAATTGCGTGTTGGAGTTGTCGGCCCGCGGACCTTTGAAGTCATCCTTCTTCGGAACTGGCCCCTTTTTTTGTCCTTTGGGAGGCTGTCCTTTTTGCTGCAAAAGAGCAACCGGCATGAACTCGTCCCGAAGCAAATCGGAATCGATCAATTCAGAGTCATACGACGAGCCGCCCGATTTGTTCTTGTCCACGGGAATCGGCAACGGCGTTTTAGCGCCTTTGTCAATGTCAATTGCGGTCGGCGGCGGCTTGGGGCGGGTCTTTTCTAGGCCGGTGAGAAACGCGGTCGCTTCTTTGTTGTCCATGACGCGGCAATCATAAGTCCAACCGCCGAAGTTGCTCACATCTTTTTCATCCCGCGCCTGGCCGTTCAAGAGCCGCAGCGCCAAGGCCTGGATGATTTTCTTGTCGTTTTTGTCGCCGAGCTTGTCCAGGAAGAGAATGGCCAGCGAGATCTCGTAAGTGTGGCCGTTGCCGCCCCAGATTTTTTGGTCGCGCACATATTTGGCGGCCTCCAGGATCCGTTTGTCGGTGGTGGGCACGCCGCATTCCAGAAGCGTCAGTCCGGCCAACGCGGTTGGCCCCAATGGATACCCCTTGCCTTTTGGTCCGCCATCAGAAAAGGCATCCCAGCTGCCGCCGTGCTGCCGAGTTTTGAGATAGGCCACGCCTTTGCTAATGGCGTCATCGATGTTCTTTTGCTGCTCCGGCGTGATGCCGTGTCGGTCGGGCTTCGGGGCTGCCGGCTTGGGAACTGGCTTGGGGTCCGGCTCTTTTTGGGGAGCGGCGTCCTTGGCCGGCTGCTGTTGCGGTTCCTCGGGAAAACCTGGCGAGGGATCGTCCGCGGGCGGCGGTTCGGGATCGGGGTCAGGCGTTTTGTTGGTGACCGGCGGAGGAAGCACATTGGCGACAGGCGGTTTGACGCTCGCCCTTTCGTCGGGTTTGGGGTCGCCGCTGAGAGCGATGAACGCCAGCGCTGCGCTAACGGCAAGCACCAGCGTCAAGCCGCCGACCACCATGCCGATGGCTACCACCTTGTGAGACCCGTCCGGCGTGGCAGGGGCCTGACGGGCCATCCGCGCCACCGGTGGCGCTTTGAGCCGGGCTTGTGCCACAGTACCATTGCGCATGGGCGTGCCATTGCCCTGGACGGCGGAACCGTTCTTGGAGGCGCACAGGTCGGCGGCGGTGATGGTGAACGGAGCGCCGCACTTTTGACAGTGAATGCTCTTGCCCACGGGCGACGCATCACCAACGGGTGAAACGCCGTGACAGAGCGGGCATGCCACTTTGGTCATATGCATGGTAACTGTCTCGCCCAGGAAATGCCAATTGCCCAACAAGCCAAAAGATAGGTGTCAACGCCGCCACGGGGGCGTGCGTGAGAGGGTTACCATCTCGTAGTCTAACATGGGACCGGGGCGGGATGCCAGTGTTTAGTTGCGAAATTCCGTTCCAATCGGATTACAGCACTTTTTCGTAACACAGGCTGCGGGGATCGTAGCGATAGAAGCCGTAGGGGGCGATCCGGCGATAACCCGCCGCTTCGTATAGGCATACGGCTTCCGGCTGGCTGGTGCCGGTTTCGAGCCACATCCGCGTGTAACCGGCTTGCCGGCCGCGTTCTTCCAGGGCTGTCAGGATGCGTTTGCCGATGCCGCGGCCACGGAACGCCGGCTCGACGTACATGCGTTTGACTTCGCCGACATCGCCCACCAGCGGGCGAAAGGCGCCGCAGGCCACTGCCTTGCCGGCCCAGCGGGCCACGAGGAAACCGCTGCCGGGTTTGTCCATGTCGGAGGGGTGCCAGTCGCCTTGGCCGTCGTCGTTGTAGCGGTTGGCCAGTTCGCTTGTGAGGCGCTCCAGCAGCTGGGCGACTTCGGGCAGCGTGATGTCAGAAAGCTCGATGGTCAATTCGTCGGTGGCTGTCATGGGGCTTATTGATAAGTGAGTTTATCTACTTAGTTTTCATACTAAACCGGCCAGCGCTGCCAACAAGCGCTCGACCTCCTCGTGGGTGTTGTAATGCAATAGCCCCAGCCGCAAAAAGCCGCCGCGGTTTTCCAGGCCCAGGCGTTCGCTCAGATTGATCGCGTACATGTTGCCGTTCCAGGCGTACATGTCACGTTCCGCCAGCTGGCGGGCCATTTTCTCCGCCGTCGTGCCCGGCAAGGTGATCGACACGGTGGGGACACGTTGTGCCAACTTCTTCACATCGGCGATGCCCCACACTTCGAAGCGTTTGAGTTTGGCGATGCCTTCGAGCAACTGTCGGCCTAGCTCCGTTTCATAGCTCTGAATCGCAGTCATCGCGGCTCGTAGTGTGGAACGCCGGTCGCCGGTGTGGCCGGTATGTTTGCCGAGGTCGTGCAGATATTCAACCGCTGCCGCGACGCCGGCGATGCACTCGTGGTTCTGCGTGCCGGTCATCCAGCGGTCGGGAATGGTGTCAGCGGCGGGCCGTAGTTTATAAGCCGGCAGTTCTTCCAGCAACTGCCGCCGTGCCCACAAAATGCCGATGTGCGGGCCGAAGAATTTGTAAGCCGAGCAAGCCAGTGCGTCACAATCCCAGGCTTGCACGTCAATCGGTCCGTGAGGGGCGTAATGCACGGCGTCGAGAAAAACCTTGGCGCCGGCGGCGTGGGCCAGACGGGTGATGCCGGCAACATCATTGATCGTGCCTGCCGCATTGGAGGCGCAGCCGACCGCCACCCAGCGCGTCTTGTCATTCAACTGGCGGCGCAAGCTGTCCAGGTCCAATGTGCAATCGGGCGTTTGAATATCGATCCAGCGCACCGTTGCCCCGGCATCACGGGCGGCCAACAGCCACGGCGAAACGTTGCCGTCGTGATCGAGCTTGGTCACAACAATCTCGTCGCCGGGCTTGAGGGTCTTGGCAATCGAACGCGTGAAGCCGAGCGTCAGCGTGGTCATGTTGGGGCCGAAGACGATCTCCTTGTCCGAGGGGGCATTGAGCAGCTCGGCGACGGCCACGTGGGCTTTGTGCAGGATCGCATCCGACTCGCGGCTGGTGGCGAAGACGCCGCCGTGGTTGGCGTTGCAATGGGTGAGGTAATGAACAATGGCGTCGATGACGCGCTGGGGCACCTGAGTGCCGCCGGGACCGTCGAGGAAGATGGCACGCGGCCGAGCTTGAAACGCGGGAAATTGCTGGCGGCAATAGTTGACGTCAAACATGGGCGGCAAACTCCGGGAAGGGCAAATTACAATCCCATGTTTAACGTCTTATGAAAACGAATCACGAAAGGGAGAAAAACGAAAACACGAAAAAGAAGTGGCCAGTGAACAGTGGGCAGCGGGCAGTGATTTGACTTTCACCCCTGTCAACTACCCGCCGCCCACATTCCATCCCTCTTTTTCGTGTTATCGTTTTTCGTTTTTTCGTGATTCGTATTTTATCGTGATTCCAACTTGCGCTTGGCTTCGGCCTGCAGCCATTGCCAGCGATTTTGCCACTCGCCGTTGGCCAGGATTTGGTAAACCGCCCGGGCATCGGCGGTGCGACCGGCTTCCACCAAGTTGGCGGCGCGGTCCCAGAGGATTTGAGCGTTGGTCGGCTCCGTCTCGAAGGCCAACGCATACGCCCGGTCGGCGAAGTCGCGGTTGCCTTCGGCGGCAAGGGTCTTGGCCATGTTGGCCCAGGCCGCGGCGTCGTTGGGTTTGAGGGCGATCGGCGTGGTCAAATAATCCCAGGCCAGGTCGTAGGCGCCGACGGTTTGCAGAATCTTGCTGGTTATCTGGCAAACTTCGGTCGGGTCGGGGTCGAGGCTGCGCCAGTGGTCGGCGGCGCGGACGACTTTGAGGACGAAATCCTTGGGGGCTTCCTTTTCCAGCAAAGCAAAAGCGTTGGCCATTTCCTGGTGCTGATTGAGCAGGCTGCGGTATTGCTGGCGGATTTCCTGGATGTTGACACTTTCGGGCAACTCCTGGAATTCGAGATTGAGAGCGGTGTCCATGCAGGCCAGCAACTTGGCGGGTAGTTTGCGTTCGGCGGCCAACTCGGCGGCCAGACGCCAGAGTTGCGGGCTGTCCTTGAACGGCGACTGTGTCAGAACATCGTTGAGGATGGTGTCGGCCTGAACGGTTTGCTTGGATTGACGATGGAACTGGACGGCGGCCAGCTGGGCCAGAGCGCGTTCCTGGCCGGGTTCGCACACGGCCACGGCTTGCGTGAGCAGTTCGCCGGTCAATTCCTGGTCGCCGAGCTGCTGGGCTTGCCAGGCCAATGTGACGATGTCCAGACGCTGGCCGCGTTTGGCCAAGGTCTTGGCGGCTTCGTGCAAGAGGGCGCTGAAACCCCTCTCCCCAGGCGCCGCAGTGGATAACGCTTCCCTGAAACTGGGGTCGAGCGGCGGCAGGAAACCGGCTTCGAGGGTGTCGAAATAGAGTTTGCGGAATTGCTCGCGGCCGGCGGCCCACTGGCTCGCTTGATCGGATTGGAAATGGCCCAGGGCGATTTCGTAGCGGGCGGAGAAACTGAGGCCCAGGTCATCGGCGAACAGCTTGGGAGCGTCGGCGAGCAGGGCGGCGACGCGCGGATCGCTGCCGACGCCGTGGCGGGTCATCGCGGTCAGGAGGACCCAATCGTAGATCGGCAGCGGCGATTTGCCGAGGAATTCCAGGGTGCGGAGGCGTTGACGGTCGCGGTCGGCTTCGAGGCCCTGGAGTGCTTTGCCGGTTTGCCAGCCGCTCCACAGATCGTGGAAGGTGGCCAGACGCTGGATGAAACCATCGGCCGGGCCGCCCAATTCGCCGATGTCGCTGGTTTTGGCTGATTTTTCCAGCGATTTGAAATGATGGGCCAGGTAAAACGCCAATGCTTCGCGCGGATGGTCGGCGACCACGTCGAAGGTGCAGGTGCCTTTGTCGCCCTGCAGCTTATGCGGCTCGCGTGGATCGATTGCCGCGTTGGCGCTGGCCAACAGAACGTAGAACCCAATCCGGCGGTCGCCCTTGGCGAAGAAGCGGCGGGCGAGCAACTCCTTGGCATGGAGTACACTGTTAGCGTCCCCGGTGCAATAGGCCGCCAGCAAACTGATGGCGGTGTCGGCGTCGAAATCTTGCATGTCCCCTTTTAGCTTGGCGGTCAGATGATTGGCGGTCCGCAACGGCATCGGGACGATAACCAGATCTTTGGTATTTGCTGAGCCGGAAGCGTAAGCGACGGGAACCTCCGTCGCCGCAACCGCCAGCTTAATCTCTCCCAGTGTCTTTTGCGTGCCCGGATCGACCATCGTGATGGTGCCGTCTGCGGCGTAGCGTTGGCGGCTCAGGACGATCTTGGCCGGCATCAGCACGGTTTCTTGCTCGGCGAGCCGGCCGTCGGCCGCGAAGCGGTAATTGACTTGCACAAATGGCCGGCCTTTGCCGACGCCTTGAGGCACGACGCCGACAACGTCTTTGTCCACGAGCCGGATGTCGGCCCCTTCGGCCAGATCGGCGGCGCTGGGCACCAGCCACGGCACCAGAGCGTGCAGCTCGGCCCGGTGGAAGCGGCTGACGGCCCGTTTGGCGCCGACGCCGATTTCGGGATAGAGGTGCCACAGCGTTTTGCCGTCGCAGATCACCTGCTCACGCAGACCCGAGGCCAGCACGCGCTCAAAGGTGAACTTGCCGTCGGCACTGAAATAAACCACAAACCCCGACGAGCCGGAAGCGTGAGCGACGGACCCATCACCGGTGATGGTGATTTTCTGCCAACCGAGCGAGCGGGCCTTGTCGATCAGCGTGCGGGCGGCCGGATCGATGGCGCCGGATTTCGCGGGCGGCAGGATGGTGGCCTCGGCTTCCAGGACGGCCTGAATGTCGGCGAGCGAGGTATTCATGCCGGGGGCGTAACTGAGGAGGTCGCCGAAGAGGCGGGGGTCGGGGGTGAACAAAGCAGGTTGCGATTTGTTCGAATCTGAAGGTTGAATGAAATAGCCATTGCCGCCCGGCAGGGCTTCGCCGGCAAGCCCATTAATCATTCGCTTGACCATTTCGACTTGTTCAAGCGAGCCGATGATGACGATGGCATTTTTGGCCATGTCGGCTTTGACCATCGGGGCGCCGGGCACGCCGCTGATGCGATCGAGAACAAAATCAGCAATCTTGTCAGCTTCGGATTCCTTGAGCGGGTAGACGAAGGTTACATCAGTTTGGCCGCAACAGGTTGCAAGGAGTGTAGCTATGTCCAACTGATCGGCAACCGGCGCATAGACCATGATTTGAGTGGTGCTAACCGCATGAATGCGCATGCTCGGAGACGGTTTGTAGATGTCTTGCAACATCTTGGCCGTCGATTCGGCGTTGCCTGCCGGAACCGAATAGGTTTTTAGCTCTGGACCGCCTTCCCTTCGTTTAGCCGCACCCGGGGGGGTCGACTGGTCGAGTTTGGTCAGGATTACTTTGGCCAAATGGATCTTGTCCGGCGGACCGGTGACAAAAACGATGTTGGTAGCGTCGTCGTAACCGACAGTGTGAGGCTTGATGGCCCTGGCGGCTTTGCCTCCCGGCAGTGACACGCCAGGAATGCCAAGGCCGCCATTCGGAAGGGCCCCGCCGAAATTACGCGGATTGTCGAGAACGTCTCTCAGCTTTTCCGCTGCCACCGCGGCGCGAACATACATACATTTGAAAGTGTAACTGCTAGCGCGGCCGCTTTCATCGTTTTCAATACTTCCGATCGTTTTGACGATTTCGCGTAAATTGCCGACGCTTTCGATCATGATGAGCTGGTTTGCTTCGTCCAAGGGGATGACCTGGCCAAAGGGGCTCATCATTTTCTTGACGCTGGGGGCAAAGATGTCTGCTTGCATCGAGAATAGTTGATAGTTGATCCTTACGAACTCGGTTTTGGCCAATTTGTAGAGGTCCTCAACTTGCACATGCTTGACCAACTCCAACGGCAACGGTTCGTCGGCTGGCCACAGCATGATCGACGCCTCTCGGCGGATAATCATTAGTTTCTGGTCTAAAAGGGATTCGTTGAGAACGTCAATGATCTCTGCCTCGGTATATTGCTTGGCCCTGCCAGTCTTGGGGTCAATTGCTGGGGTGAATTTAAGGTTGCCAATCGGTCGCGACGGGCCGAGAATTGGAAGTCCGGTGATGTCGCTGAGCGTTTCTAACGTTTGACCCCACGGAACTACGCCGTTTGCGAGTGTGAAGGTCTTTTCTCCCCGTTCGGCAGATGGTGGTTTGCCGTTAGCGAATATGCCACCAGAGGACTTGTAGTGTTTTGTGCCCGCACCTGGAATCGTGAGGGCCAACCCCTGCGGATAAAGTCCAAAGCCTCCCTGAGGTTTACCGAATCCGCCAGGGAACCACTCTTTTGAGAAGCGGCCGCCACCGGGCATGATATTTAACGTGGCACCGCCGGTTTGGCCGAAGCCGCCTCCGGGAAAACCAAAAGGAGCTTTGGCAGCTATATAGCGCCCTTGAATGGCATCCAGCGCCTGTTGGACCAGCGCCGGATCAGCAGCTTTGAAAGTGACAACGCCCAACTCCGGAAGGGGAATAGCTGTCACTGGCAACCGCGGACCTTTTAACGGGGTTACGAAGTTGGGACCGCTTTGGCCGCCACCAGCGGCCCCGCCACCCTTGCCGCCGCCAGCCACGCCACCCTTTGCACCACCACCGGGCATGGTGTTCAAAGTGGCGCCGCCACCTTTTCCGCCGCCCCCTGCGGCACCGCCACCACCAACCCCGAAACCGGTGCCGGACATTACCCGACCTTGGTTGGTATTTGCTTCTGCTTCACGCTCAAACGAACTAACTACGTTCATGATTTCTTGGTACAGCGCCCAGTCACAGTGGAAAAACAGCGTATTGGTGGGTGTGTCCACTCCCAATGACAGATTCTGGCCGGCATTGGCATAAGCTTGGGCGAGCCACTGCATCACGTCGCCCGCGTTTGTCCATTGAAGAGGGCCAAGGCGGTAGGTACTCGCGTCGGGGCTGGGTCCTCCCCGTCCGACAAACGTGACGACTTTTGATGGATCAAATGGTGTGGAGCCGAATGATCCGGCTTCAAGCCCAAACTGATTGATTGGCAGACCATAGCGCACCAAAATCGTCGGCAAAATCTTATCCGCATCGCATTCCATCTTCGCCGGCTGCTCCTGTTTTTTGGCGTTCGGTTCATAAACCACCGGAATCTTGTCCGGGCAGGCGTACATCGCCCAGTGATCCTTGCGGCCGCGGTCCACGTTGTACTTGGCGTAATCGGCCTCGGTCTCCAGCACCAACAGGGAGGTGTACGGCGACATCACATAGGACGCCTTGCTCAGGGCGATGATGGTCGGCTTGTTCTTGACGGCGTCCTCGGCCAGGAGGCGGTCGAGTTCGAGCTTGGCCCATTGCCGCGGCAAATAGCCGGCGTCGTGGACGACGTTGTCGATCTTGATTTCCTTGACGAAATCCTTGCCGTTGAGCTTGCCCTTGATGAGGACGGTTTGCGGGAAGGGCTGCTCGATTTTGTTCAGGGGCTGGGCCTGTCCGGGTGGGGGGAAAATAATGTCTTTATCGATTCTCTTTTCGTTTGCTGGCGGGACCTGGGATTGCTTGGCAGGCTCCTGGGAGTCGCCTTTGTTGTTCATCTTATTGAGGGTTTCTTCGATCAGCTTTTTGTCTGCGGGGCTCAACGAATCCCAAGTCGTGGGCTTCGTGTTGGCTTTACCCTGGATTCCCTTTTCCGGCGTCGTTTCCAGTTTCAAAGCGGGCCCAATGCGGGTGACGGCGCATAGCTCTTCGCCCTGGGCAATGGTGGTCGCGTCTAACAGAAACGCCGGCATTTCGCCTTTCTCTGACCCCTGACCCCTGACCCCTGACCCCTCGACCGTC
Source organism: Gemmataceae bacterium (assembly GCA_035638015.1). GTDB lineage: Bacteria > Planctomycetota > Planctomycetia > Gemmatales > Gemmataceae > DASRAT01. The sequence continues at coordinate 15,548 of DASRAT010000067.1, forward strand.
AGGATCGGCGTGCTCAACGTGGCGAGCAGCTCAAAACAGCGCCAATTGATCGGCTCATCGGGATTGATCTGGGTGAAATAACCGCCGGTGCGGTCGGCGGCGAGTTTCATGAAGGTGCGGCTCCATTGCTTGCCGACGCCGATGCCGATGTAGACGGCGGTCGTGGGGATGCGTTTGACTAGCTCCGCGTCGTTGCGCTGGCCGATGCCGACGACGCCGGCGCCCACGTGAATGAGGTTGGCGGCCTTGGCGGTCTTGGCGGCCTTGAAAGTCTGTTCGATGGCGGTGAGGGCCTGGCCGAGATCGAAGGCACCGATGAGTTGCGTGTTTTCGAGATAGCGCAGGGCTTGCTGGATGTTTTCGGGCGTGGCGGGGCGCGGGTTTTGGTCGAAAAAGTGGACGCGCGTGTTGGCGGCCACGAGCGTGAAGGAGTCGTCGTGTTCGATGTTTTCCAGGAGGCTTTTGATGATGTCGATCTGGGCGCGGGCGAGCAACGGGTCGCGGTTGGCGGAGGCTTCGTAGAGGAAGACGTAGTGGCGGGGATTACGGGCGTTACTCCGGGGGCTTACGCCCTCCGGCTCGCCTGACATCTTGGGGCGGTAGCGCAGCATCAGATATTGGCTACCATCGTAATTGAACGAGGTGAAATAGGTCTTCTCGTCTGTTCCGGCTTGTTGGTCGTCCACGATGCCCAGGGTTACGTCTTGCTTGAGGAAGGCGTTTTTCTCGGTGAGCGACAGGACCATGTCGAGGCCATCAGCTTGGACCTTCATCTTGGGATGGCTGGGGCTGAAGCAGCGGAGTTGGTTGCCGTTTTTGACGCGGGCTTCGAAGGAGAATTCGTTGACGGCGCTCAGGCTGTGGCCGGCGGGGAAGCGGTATTTGACGTTGCCGTAGAGCGTGGGCAATTTTTGCACGTAGCTGAGGATGAGGCGTTTTTCCTCACGCGGTTCGAGCGGGAAGACGCGCATTTTGAACGTGCTGCCGTCGACCCATTCGAGCAGGGCCGGGTCGCGGCGCGTGTGCAGGATCGTTTCGTAGACATTGCGGGCGTGGTCGCGTTCGGCCATGCCGCCTTCCATGAGCTTACATTTGTCGCCGTCTTTGACGTACATCGCCAGGCGGGAGAGCGAGGCGTCGGGCGGCAGCGGGAAGTAGAAAGTGCCTTCGAGGCGGGACCAGGTTTCGTTGAAATAGGTCTGATCGATGGTGGTGCGGGCGAAGCCGTCTTCGATGTGAACGTCCACGTGGTATTTGCGCATCGTCAACTTGGTTTCCTGACCGCTGGGATCGACGGCGACCAGCGAGCCGCCGGCGTGCTGGCTGCGTGGGATCAGCGGTGTTTCGGCGGCGGCCATCAGCTCCTGGGTCCAATCAAGCTGATGGCTGGCGCGCAAGGCCGGCTCGGGGGTTTTGCCGTTGGGGGAGAGTTGCTGACCGGCGTGGACGAGGCCTTCGAGGCCGGTGATTTCGACCTTGCCCTGGGTGACGGCGACGCCGGTCTGGCTACCGTCGGACCAAACGGTGAAGTGGGTGCCGTGGGCGCGGACTTCGCGGTTGGGGGCGGTGACGAGGAAGGTTGCCCCGGTGCCTGTGGCTCGCGGCGCCACCTCCACATAAACCTCGCCCTTCGCCAACTTAATTTGGCGGTCGCTCACATAAGTCAGTTGCGTGTCGGCATTGAGGTAAAGGACGGAGCCATCGGCCAGTGTGACGCGGCGACGTTCGCCGGGTTTGGTTTTTAGCTCGGCGCCGACGGTGATTTTGGGTTCGGCGGGGGCTGCGGGACGCGGACGCGGCTTGAGGCCGTAGGCTTCATTGTTTGATACCGGGACGCCATTGACGGCATTGGGTTGATTGACAATTTCATTTTCACCCTGCTGACGATTGAGCGTCTGGCGCGGCGGGCGGGCCAGGGCGTGGAGGATCAACACCACGGCGGCGCCACAGGCGGCGAAGGCCATGCCCCAACCGAGGCGGCGGCGGAGGCGACGCAGGCGCTCGATCTCGGCGGGCGGCATGGGCGCCGGAGCGCGACTCGCCGCGGCTTGCAAGCGTGCTTCAACTCGGGCCACGAAGGCGGGATCGGGGAGTTCGGGATTATAGGAGGCGCTGATCAGGCGCTCGATGTTTTGGTCGCCGATGTTTTGCATGGGTTCACCAATTGATTGTTGTTTAGCGACGGGATGCGCTCGCGAACGCGCTCCGCTGCGCGTCGCGGCTAAACGAAGACTTCCGCCTCGATATTTCGGGATAATGCCAAAAATGTCGCCTTGAACGCCTTGCGTGCCCGTGTCAGCTGCGATTCCACGGCCTTTTCCGTCGAGCCCCACTGCGTTGCCATGTCACGCACGCTTTTGCCGTCCACATACTTGGCTTCCAGCGCCTCGCGATACTGCGGCGGCAACTGGGCCATGGTCGCGTTTACCAATTCGCAGGTCTCCTCACGCTGGAGCAACTCGTCACTAAACGGCTCTGAATCGAGCCGGGCGTAAAGCGCCAGCAGTTCCTTGTCCAGCTTGGCCCAGAGCGTTTCCAGGGACAAACCGCCGCGCTCGCGGCCCAGGACGCGATGAATCTCATTGCGGGCCAGGCCGCTCAGCCAGGCGAAGACATTATTACTAGCCCGCTCGGGATCGTAATTGCCCAGGGTGCGCAGCGCGCGCAGCAGCGTTTCCTGGACGACTTCCTCACAGAGATGGCGATTGCGGCCAACGCGGTAGAGACAGAAGGCGTACAGCGGCTCCAGGGCGGAGTCGGTCAAGACTTGCACAGCCTGAGTGTCTCCAGACAAGGCACGCTTGCGCCAGGCAGCGTCGAAAATAGCGCGCACGGGATCCTCCCTTCGGGAGCGGACAGTGCGTTTGCGGACGGCGGGAACAGGCGGGACACAGTGTTATGTTAGCGACCTGGCGAAATCCTTCGCGGCGGGCGGGAACCTGGTTTGGTCGCGTGGTGTCTGGTAGAGTAAGCGAGGATGGATTAGGGGATGATGAGTAAGGCAGGCATTTTAACCGCAGAGGACGCGGAGAACGCAGAGAAGAGCGTTTTTTGTGGTCGGATTGTTGGATATCGGAGCAGATTGATGCCGCAGGTTTTGGAACCACTTGTTGATAATGCGCCGTACCTGGTGCATCGCCATGCGGGACTGACGGTGGAGGGGTACTCGCGCGCGGCAGTGCAGAGCTATTGGCGGATACCGGAGCTGAAGATTGGTTTCGATCTGGGCGCCCAGCCCTGGGACTTCATGGGCACGCCGACTTGGCTGTTGTCGCATACCCATTTGGACCACGTTGCCGCGTTGCCGGTATATGTCGCGCGCCGCCGGATGATGAAGATGGAGCCGCCCAAGATTTACTTGCCGGAAGAGGCCATGGAGGATGTCAAACGCCTGCTGCTAGTGATGCAGCGGCTTGACCGCGGCCGGATGAATTGCGAATTGAACGGCGTCACGCCGGGCCAGGAAATTGCGCTGTCGCGGGAGCACGTGGTCACGGTCTTTCGCACGACGCACACGATTCCGTCGGTCGGTTTCGTCGTGTGGGAGCGGCGCAACAAACTCAAAGAAGAATATCAGGGATTAAGTGGCGATCAGATTCGCGACTTGCGGTTGGGAGGCACGCAGGTGACGCGCGAGATTCGCACGCCGCTGGTTTGTTACACGGGCGACACCAGCCCGGCGGGATTGGACGCCTACCAGCCGGCATTCGAGGCGAAGATCCTGATCACGGAGTTGAGCTTCATTCGGCCGAACCATCGCCGCGAAAAGATTCACAAGTTTGGCCATATGCACCTGGACGATTTCATCGAGCGAGCCGACCGCTTCAAGAATGAATTGATTGTGTGCGCGCATTTCAGCACGCGCTATAATCCCAACGAGGTACGGCGCGTGGTGGAGGCCAAGCTGCCTGCCGTGCTGCGCGATCGCGTCAAGTTGTGGATTTAAGCCGCATGCGGCCTGGCGGTTTGAGTACAATAGCAGCCAAGGGTACCGCTCATCCCGCGACGGCGGAAGGACGACATCATGCGAAGCGTAATAGTTGTTTTCGTGGCGATAGCTGGTGTGTTGCTATTGCTGGCGGACAACGTCACCGAAGCCCAGGTCAAACAGCCGCCCAAGAAGCAGCCCAAACAACAGCCCAAGAGCGGCAAAGGCGGCTTCGGCACCGTGCCCCCCGACGTGCTGGCCCAGTATGAAAACCAGATCAAGCAAAACCCTGACGTTGCCGTGGCCGACGCCACGCGTCTGCTTGCGATGGCGGAGCTTAACCGCGTCCGGCAACAGGTGGGGGTGAAGATCGCTGGCATTTACGCGGAGTTGGAAGGCGCCAAGGGCGTTTTGGCCCAAGCCGAAAAGAAGGTCACAGGCCTGCGGAGCGCCAAGGAAGGCAGCGCGGATTTGGCGTCGGCGCAGCAGACGGTGACCAAAGCGAAAGCAGCCGTGGCTCTCTGGCAGGCGGAATTGACGTCGGCCATCGGCGACAAAAAAGACGGCGCCATTGTGGTGGTCGTCGCCAGTTACAAAGAGGCCGTGGAACGGGCGGCCAAAAAGAACTCTGATATCCTTGCCGCCCAGGCGAAGGTGACCCAGGCCGAAGAGGAGTTGAGCACGATGCGCAAGATTGTGGCTGGGAAAATGGCGGCCAACCGGGTGGCGCGCGAAAATGCCGACGCCGTGTTGAAGGACGCACAAGCCAAACTTGCCCGGATGCAGCAACAATTCACGGCGGGCACGGCAACGCAGGCACAACTGGAATCGGCGACGGCAACGGTGACGGCCTCACAATCCGAATTCAATCGGTTGCAGATCGAGCTTACCTACTTGACCGGCGGCAGCATCGTGCTGATCGACAGCATGAAAGGCGCCGCAGCGCCTCAACCCAGCGCCAGCCTTTTTGGCAAGTGATGCGGCAGTCCACCCGAGAATGCGAGCGATGGGCCAACAGGGGCAACGCATGCCGTCATTTACCAGCGAACAACTGGCCGCCTATCTGGACGACGCCCTCAGCGACGGCGAGACGGCCCAAGTCGAGCAGGCGCTGCGTCAGTCCGACAAGCTGCGGACACAATTGCGGACCATCATGACGGAGCGCGATCGCGGCGAGCATTCCATCGGGGCCATCTGGCGGCGGCAACGTCTCACCTGTCCCACACGCGAACAGCTGGGCAATTATCTTTTGCAAGTGCTGGACAGCGAGCAGCAGGACTACCTTGACTTTCATTTGCAGATGATTGGCTGCGCCTTTTGCCTTGCCAACCTGGCCGATTTGCAAGCACTGCAGAAGGAACCGCCGAGTCAAACGCAACGGCGACGGCGACGATTCTTCGAGTCGAGCGCGGGGTTGCTGCGGCACTAAATAGTCTGGACCTCATGGTCTTCGGTTTGTTGCACCATGACGGGGATGCGGGATTGATGCCGCGACAGCAGATAGAGTGGCACGCCTGCCAGGACCACAAGCAAAGTAACGACCACAAACCAACCACTCAGTTTTTCTTCAAAGGCGGCCGCAACGCTGCCATACAGCATCATGGCGCAAAATGCGCAATAAACCAGCGGCGTCAGTGGATAAAGCGGCACCGTGAAGGGCCGCTCGATGTTGCGGTCTTTGCGCCGCAGGGCAAACAAGGCAACGCCCGTGAGCAGGAAGAACAGCCAGAACACGGGAGCGGTTCCCTTTACAACTTCGTCGAAACTATCCTGGCTTTCAAAAAAGCAGGCGACCATGAGGATCGTAAACACGGAAATGCCGCCCTGGACCAAAAGCGAGACGGCGGGCGTTCCAAAGCGCCGGTTGCACTGGCCTAACGGTGCGAACAAGGTGTGATCGGAGCCGAATGCCGAAAAGATGCGTGAGCTTGTGAAAATAATGCCGTTCACGGCGCCGAGGGAAGAAATCATAATCAAAAGGCAAATCGCCTTTTCGCCGAAGGTCCACGGGCCAAGTTTCAATACGTCCGCAGCAACCAATTGGGCGTCGGCCGCAGCCTCGTAACCCAACCCCGTCAAGTAAGCGACATTCACCAATAGATAGAGCGCGATCACAGCCGCGGTGCCGCCCCACAGCGCCAGCGGCAAGTTGCGGCGTGGATTGCGAACCTCGGCGGCAATGTAGCTTGCCTCATGCCAGCCGGCGTAGGTCCACAACACGAAGATCAATGCGAGGCTCAGTGCCCCAAAGAGAGAATGGTCGGTTGACTTGACGCGCACCGCTCGTGTCGGCTCGCCCGTGCGGACCAGGACTTTGACTTCGCGGTCCTGAAAATCCGCCGGTTTTAGGTCTTGCTTGGCACTGTTTTTGGTCTTGCCATCGATGGTAAGCTTGTAGTCCCTGGCCAGGATAAAAGGGCCGGCGGTCTTTGGTTCTTTGGAAGGCGAATCGTTCGTGGTTAGGATCAAGGAGTCCTCACCAGTGAAAATGACCCGGCCCTGAAAGGCTAAGTATTCATCGCTTGGCGGCTTGTTGTGCGCCCAGGCAAAACC
>DASRAT010000068.1:0-12162 GCA_035638015.1 Gemmataceae bacterium
ATTCCCGATCGACCTTCGAGCCTGATTGGAATTCCGTACGATCGTCCGGTGGTGGGTTATGGGGGAAAGACGATTAACACGCTGCGGCTGTGGGCGGCGTCGTCGCCGGATTATTTTGACTTTCGGCGTTTCAGCAGCGGCGATTTTGTCGGCGCCCTGGCCGAAACCTTGTCGGCGGAGTCGCTCACGCGCGTCCTCTATCCAGACGATTCCACCAGCCAGGGCCAGGGCTTGCGCTTTGTTCAGGAGTATTTCCTGGTTGCCTGTTCGCTCGCCGACCTTGTGCGCCGGTTTCGGCGAACAAATAACGATTGGACGCTTCTGCCCGAAAAGGCAGCCGCCCAGCTCAATGACACTCACCCGGCGATGGCAGTTCCCGAGTTGATGCGCATTCTCTTGGACGAGGCCAAACTTGGCTGGGATACGGCGTGGGATCTCACCAAACGCACGCTTGCCTACACGAATCACACGCTGCTGCCCGAGGCGCTCGAAAAATGGCCGCTGCGCTGGTTCGAGGACCTGCTGCCGCGGCAATTGGAAATCATCTACGAAATCAATAGGCGTTTTTTCGATGAAGTGCGGCGCAAGTTCCCGGCGGATGACGCTCGCCTTGCGAGCGTCAACCTGATTGAGGAAGGTTCGCAGCGCAAGATTCGCATGGCCAATCTTGCCATAGTCGGCACGCACAGCACCAACGGCGTGGCGGCGATTCACTCGGATTTGCTGCGCAAAACCACCGTCAAAGACCTGGCCGAGATCTTTCCCGACCGCTTCAACAACAAGACTAACGGTGTGACGCCCCGGCGCTGGCTGGCCCTTTGCAATCCCGCCCTCGCCGCCGCCATCACGGAAGCGATCGGCGACCGCTGGGTTGCCGACCTTTGCCATTTGGCTCAACTCAAACCGCTCGCGGCCGACAAAGGGTTTTGCAAGGCAGTCACCAGGGCCAAGCGCGAGGCCAAGACGCAGTTCGCCGACTGGGTCAAGAAATCGCTTGGCCAAACGATAGATCCGGATAGTATCTTCGATGCCCAGGTCAAGCGCATCCACGAATACAAGAGGCAATTGCTTAACGCGCTGCGCATTGTGGTTCTTTACAATCAATTGCGGAAAAACCCAAAACTCGACATGGCCCCGCGAACATTCCTCTTCGCCGGCAAGGCCGCGCCTGCGTATCGGCTTGCCAAGCTGATCATCAAGTTCATCAATAACCTGGCTGGCACCATCGACGGCGATCCGGCGGTTCGAGGCCGTCTCAAAGTTCTGTTTCTCCCCGACTATTGCGCCACGCTTGCGGAACGACTCATTCCTGCCACGGATGTCTCCAATCAGATCTCCACGGCCGGTTATGAAGCCAGCGGCACGAGCAACATTAAGTTCATGATGAACGGCGCGTTGACCATCGGCACCCGGGACGGCGCCACCATTGAAATGGCCGAGGAAGCAGGCGAAGAGAACTTCTTCTTGTTTGGCCTGACCGCCAAACAAGTGCAGGACAGTCGCGGCTGGTACAATCCACGCTGGCACTACGATAACGAACCTGAAATGCGCGAGGCGCTCGATCTGATCTTTGACAATTTCTTCAGCCGCAATGAGCCGGGCGTGTTTGAGCCCCTCCGCGATACGTTGCTTACGGGCGGAGATCATTACATGCACCTGGCAGATTTGAAATCGTACTTGGCGGCAGACGGTCAACTCGTCGACCTGTACGGCGACAAAGACAGTTGGGCTCGCAAGGTCATCCTGAACGTGGCCGCCTCGGGCAAATTCTCCAGCGACCGCACAATCACGGAGTACGCAGTTGGCATTTGGAACGCCGAACCATGCCCGGTGCCCTGACTGGCGAGACACATTACGATTTGAAAGCACTCGGAGGGAAAATCTCGAAACAGGCAACAAGAAATGACTTTTCAATTCCCCGGTGAAAGGATTGCATCATGCTCACATTACACAGGAACGTGTTGAACTTGTACGTGGACCGATCCAGCCAGCATTGGATCGTGCGGGACTGTGAAGGAAACTTCTGGATCGTTTCGAGTTTCGACGACAATCCATGGGACTCACGGCAACGATTCTATCCAACAGAGGAAACCGAGCTTGAGCCCGTGCCGGGACATTACAAGCAAATGCTCGGTATTCCGTGACTAATAGCGCCATCCTGTTTGTGGATTCAGCGGCCCTGCTGATCAGGGCGAGGGTCATGGGGGTGATTCCTGCAGAGGGTGCATTATCCCGTCAAGGCACGAGACAGGAAATTAGCAAGTGTATCCTCGCTGTGTTGTCGCAAAGCAAGCAGGAAGCGCCTGGCATCTTCAGCACTGTAAAAAAAGAGGAGCCTCGAATGAGGCTCCCCGTCTGTTGACATTCGTACGCCGAACGCTGATTGAATTAGCCCGCCGAGGCTGTGTTTCAGCTCCAGACTCCCAAGCAAACGGCCCCGACGCGCCTGGTTTCTTTAGCGTTCTGCTGTCACTGTGCTGAAATTGAATTGGACGGGAACTTGTTGTCCCGCTCTCACGTTCACGGTTTGCGTTTGACTAACGAGCTGGCCGTTTTGCATCGTTTCGGCCACCAGGGTGTAGGTGAATTGCTTGCCGTCCGGGATGGTCGGCGTTTGCAAGTACCTTTGGCTGGTGGTCTGCTGGCTGACGTAGCCGCCATCGATGGTCAGCTTGGCATTGGCCGGGAGGCTGACAACGATGGTGCCCGCAGTCGTCGGTTGAACGACTGGGGTCTGCGGACTGTACACGGCAATTGTGTGATAGGGCGATGCCGGGGCCTGGGCATAGTACACAGTTGGGCCGTAAGAAGGTACGGCGCCGTAGTAGCCGACGCGGCCATAATAACCGCCTCCGTAGCAGCCGCCGTAACAACCGCCGTAACAGCCGCCGAAGCAACCTCCATAGCACCCGCCGTAGCAGCCACCACCGTAGCAGCCGCCCCAGCCGCCGCCGAAACATCCACAGCAATCCACCGCATCGGCCCCACCAACAAGTGCCATTGCAAGAACTACGCTGTACATGATGAGCACCTCCTGTAAACAGACAAGAAAACTAGCCCACGCAACAATGCTTGGGGCTGGAGTCTGAACTGTCTAGGTGCAAAACGAAGTGGCGAGAATGGGCGTTGCGGGAAAATGCACACTCCGTTAAGGCACTCCGCGTATGACTGGCGACCTGCATCATTCGAACAAGAAATGCAAAAACGCCAATTACGTGAAATGGTACGGCTGGAGAAATCGGGAGTCAAGGATAAATTGGCAAGATTGGGGCGAATGGGGGTTGGATTTCGGCGCCAACAAGACATGGGCGGTCTGGCGGTCTTCGAAAAATCACTTGGAATTTGTGTGTTTTCGGTATGACCGTCAGAAATCGACATGCACCCGAACGCCGAAGCCCTGGAAATCGCCCGACGCGCCCGGGACGGTGGAATCGACGTGGGTCAGAATGTAGTTGGCCATGATCCAAACCTGGGGATTCAGATACCAGTTGACGCCGAGCGTCATGTCGTGTTGGCGGCCGGCGCGGGCGCCGGAGGTTTGGGACAGGACAGGATCGCCGCTTACCAGGTCGAGATAGGTGTAGCGAGCCACGAGTTGGACCGCGCCACATCCGGTGATGCAGTCGCAGTTGTCCATCGGGTTAATGACATTATTCGTCGGAATGGTTCGCGCCCAGGTGCCGGTTTTTTTGTCGTAGCGGCGATTTTCGCCAGTGAGGAAGAAGCCGCCTTCCGCATAGGCGGCTTGATAAGTTACGTCGCCGTGCGGGCCGGCGAAGGTAAGGCCGTTGAACGTGTCGAAGACGTTGGACACGTGGGCGAATGCGTATTCGGCGGATAGTGAAAACGGTCCCAGCACTGTGGCCCACTCGAAGTCGGCAATGTCGGCGCCATCGGGAGTGAAATAAGTGCCGGTGGCCACGACGTTGGGCGTGTCCGAACCGAAGCCGGAACCGGAACGCAACAGCGGACGATTGGCGACGGCGAATTGATCGCCGACCAGCGCGGCGTGCTGATATCCGGCGCCCAAGTGCATGAGATAGCGGCCGTCACAGTCATAATATGGCAAGCAAGTCAGTCGTGCGGCGCCGGCATAGGCGCCGTCTTCAGCGTCAAAGCCGAAAGACTGGACGGTTGATTTGCCGACGCGCGTGAACGAGGCGGCCAAAGTCACGCGATCGTCGAAATAGGAATCGAACGCCATGATGCCGTTCTGGTAATCATTCGGACCGAGAAAGGCGTCGTAAATCGATGACCGCTCCATGTAATACCAGGCGTTGGAGCTGCTCAAGCGTTCCAGCCCCACGGGCGCCTGCAGGTGGCCGACGCGCAGATTGCCGACGATCGGCACCTCGCGGAAAGTGAGGAACATGTCGTTCAGACCGACGCTGCCGACTTGCACCGGCTGGTCCTGGACGTTGCTGGCGTCCTGAATGTTGGCGAAGTTGACCTCGACGGCGAAGTCAATCCAATCCCACATGGTGCCGTCGGCGCGGAGCCGGGCACGGCGGAACAGGCTGCCGTCGATGAGTCGCTGCGTATTGGAAGTGCCGAGGAGAATGTTGGCGTCTTGCGTGAACCACGTGTTGTCGAACTCGAAGCGGCCGCCTAGATGGATGCGGAAGGCCTTGTCGGCGGTTTGGGCGACGAAACCGTTGTCCCATTTGGCGCTAAGCGAGCGGTCGTCCGCAGTTGATTTGGTTTCGGGGAGGGCTTTGGCCTTATCAGCCTGAATTTCGTCGCGGACAATCTTTTGAAGCGTCTCGTGATCAATGGTAACCTGGGCTGGCTGCTGCGCGACGGGATAAGTTGTGAGGACAGGTGCGTCGTTGGGCACACCGAGCTTGCCAGCCGGCACTTGCTGGTAGGGCGCCTGGGCAAGAGCGGAAGTCGCCAGCGCTGCGTATGTCAGTGCGCCGCACAAGATGGACCAAACACCCTGCTGCGGTGTGCACATGTGTCGGTTCCTCTGCGCAAGATCAACACAGACTATCACTTGTTAATTATTTTCGGTATTTCCGATTACGCGGATTAGGAAAAGTTTGACGATTGCAGTGATTTTGCGGACAGAGAGCGCCCATTTGCCCAGAAACCAATGCACCTTCACCGCAGCCCCAGCAACGCCTGGGTGTGCCGGGCGATCATCAGTTCTTCGTTCGCCGGGATGACCCAGGCGGAAACCTTGCTTTGTGGCCTGGAAATCCGGGGACCCCCAGTGGCGTTGGCCGCGTCGTCAAGTTCGAGTCCCAGCCACGCCGAAGCCTCGCTGATCCGCCGGCGGATTTCGGCAGAGTTTTCACCAATGCCGGCGGTAAAGACCAGCGCGTCCACGCCTTTCAGGACCGCGGCCAAGGCGCCAATCTCTTTCGCCGCTCGGTAGACGAAATAATCCACGGCAAGACGGGCCTGGGGTTCGCTTCGTCCCAGAAGATCGCGCATGTCGTTGCTGATTCCGGAAATCCCAAGCAGGCCAGACTTCTTGTACAACGCGTCCTCCACTTGCTTGACCGACAAACCGAGTTGCTGGAAGAGGTACAGGACAACGCCGGCATCGAGAGCGCCCGGCCGGGTGCCCATGCACAACCCATCCAGGGCCGTGAAGCCCATCGTGGAGTCGATGCTCTTGCGATTCTTCATGGCACACAGACTGGCGCCGCTGCCCAGATGCGCCACGATGACCCGGCCGTAGGCAATCTCGGGAGCGACCTCGGGCAGAATCGAGGCGACGTACTCGTAAGAGATGCCGTGAAACCCATACCGTTCCACACCGTCCTTGCACAACTCGCGGGGCAACGGCACCAGACTGGCCACCGCTGCATGGCCGCGATGAAAGCCGGTATCAAAGCAAGCGACCTGCGGAACGTCTGGCATGCGGTCGAAAATGGCTTCGACCGGCGCCAGGTTGTGCGGCTGATGAAGCGGCGCCAGCGGCGTCAATTGCTTGAGTTCCGCCAGAATCTCCCGCGTTACCACCATGGGTCGACTGAAGCGGGCGCCGCCATGCACCACGCGATGCCCCACACCGACGATGCGACCGCCCTGATACCTGGAACGCAGCCATTCTGCAAGCGTATCGATGGCAGCACGGCTATCGCGAACCGATGGGGCCAACTTGTTATCAACCAGCTTGGCGCCTTCGGCGTCCTTGACGACAAGATGGGGAGATGTCCCGATTCCCTCGATCTGACCCCGAGCTTCCACCTGCCACGGAACGCCTGGCGACTGCAGATACACGCAGAACTTCAGGCTTGATGAGCCGGCGTTGAGAACCAGAGCATAAGCAGCCATGACGACTCCTTCACGGCTTGGCCCGTCGCGCGTAAGCGACCAAAACGGCAACGGCACAACTGGCGATCCGGGAGCGCACGTTATCAGCGCGACTGGTAAGGATAATAGGCACTTTCGCTCCCAAAACCAATCCCGCGCTGTCGGCGTTCGCCAGAAAGCTGAGTTGCTTGGCAAGAATGTTACCGGCTTCCAGGTCGAGCGCGAGCAGATTGTCCGGATCGCCTGCAACTTCTGATTTGATACCCTTCATCTTCGCAGTTCCATGCTGATGGCATCGTCAAATGCCAGGGGACCGTCCAGAAGTCCGCCCGTGATTTGGCCGCGGTCGGCTAACTTGCAAAGCGGCGGCGTCGCCGGAGACCATCTTGGAGGCCGTTCCTGCGGTCGCTAAGTCGGCTGTAGAATGTGGGAAATGTGAGACTTGAAAGTTGAGAAATAGCCTGTTTTTGCGTGTTTTCGAGCCAAGCCACTGAAATGGGGTTCCCATCCCGTGGTTTAACCAAAGAAGTTGAAAGAAGCATTCAATCACTCGGAGTGGACGACCAGTCTTGATTGCGTTGACTGGTGAACGATTTAGTTCGACAAGTTTTGGCGGGAACGATCAGCCAATTCGCGACCAACCCTCCCAACACCATCGCCCACATCATATAGCCTGACAGGCTGGACTGGGCAACCTGTGGCGGCCTGGGATTGGATGCGCATTCTGTCATCACTTCGGGTAAATTGCCTGTCTCCAAGTCTTCCATAAATTCTCGCCAGGCGGCATCGCGGCGAAGCAGCTTCGCAGGTTCGTCAAAGGTGGAAAAAACCAAATCCAAAAGTTGTTGGTCGCGTTGGGCGAGCGCTGGCGTTTGGAGAGGCATGTTATTGGGGGATGGTGTTCGTGTGACGCTGGAAGGCAGCGCAGGCATTTCAATTGGCAACTGACCATTGGATTGCATCCAAATTGCAGCCGTGTTCGCATCGGCGGGGAGGGAAGGGGCGAATCTTGATGCATTAGGTGGGGGCGGGAAAAATCCGTTAGTGGATAGCAGCGCCATGTGATTGGCGCCGTTTTGATTGGTGGCACTCAGGGCTTGGGCGATGGCGGGAAAATCGCCTGCTGGGCCTACAGCCATGTTGCCTGGATTGTAAGGCATCCAGTAGAAGGCCGGCGGCGGAGCGGTTGCAATTTCGACGGGTTGCGTTGTGGTGTCGCGCAGTTGCGGGCCAATGGCGTCGGTAACGGCGGTGCCGCTTAACTGGAAAAGCAGAGGTGTGCTGCCATCCTCGGAAACGCGTGTGAACCGGATTGTATAGTCGCCCTGGTCCAGGAAAACGTCGCCGCCCCGACTAGCACCGTCGGCCGCAGTCATGGTGTAGACCGTTTGGCCCGCCGCGTTTTGAATGGTCATGCGAACGCCGGTTTCCTGGGGAGCGCTCCAGTCCGAGCCCGACAGCACGAAGTGAAACTGCTGGCTTTGGTCAACATGGAGCGTGCGCAGCACTTCGCGTTCATCCTTTGCAATGGTTCCATTGGCGATCGTCTGCAATTGGGTGGCATCTTGATCGAAATCGACTACCACCTCATAGTCTGCTTCTTTGTCGCCAAGGTTGGGGGAACTTATCTGCACGTAATAATCCTTGTCGGATGCAACGGCAGGAACTTGAACGGCCAGGTGGCCCGTCTGGTCGGCCATGGTGTTGGCGGCGATTTTATTGCCAAGCTGGTCGAAAATGGTGATCTGATACTGGGTGTTGTCATCGGACTCCGAATTAACTGCCACCGTCATGACATTGACCATGCCTGGGCCAAGGTCAACTGAATGCACCTGATAGGTGCGATACGATTCGGCAAGGCTGAGCGTGTTGTCCATCTCGTAATAGGTGTGTTCGACGTAGCCGGGCGTCGTCGCAAGCAGTTGGACCTCGTCCAGGGAAAGGCCGGAGTTGTTTTCGGGAGTATTACCGATTGGCGCAGGCGCCGAAGGCAACGCCGTGGAATGCGGCGCGACTTCCAGGCTATAGCTGCCGACGCCGAAAACGTCATTTTGCGCCGACTCAACTTTTACGAAGTATTTGCCCGCGGTGAGATGGTCGAGATGAAACTCGAGGTCGTTGTTCAGAGGAGACTCGGCCGCAGTCGAATCAACAATGTTGCCGGCCGCGTCGGTAACAGTCAAGCGCGGCACCAACAAGCTGATTCCAGAAACCTGCAAGTGAATATCGAGGCTCTCAGTGTTGACCGACACTGTCAGACTGTAAACGTCCACGTCTTGAGGCGTGGTCAGATCGGCTTCAATGGCGGCGGGAGCAGTGTTGGTCAAACTCAGCGCCGTGGCAGTGGTGATCGAGTCATTGCCGGCGAGGCCTTCAAAATTGTCGGCGGGCCGCATTCCGTAAATGGCTTGCAATGCAGCGATGTCGGCTGGGGTCAAGCCCGCGCGGACATTGTTGAAATGCTCGAACATCGGCGAATTCGGATCGGCGCTGTGACCGATGCCGAAGGCGTGCCCCGCTTCGTGCAGCATGACGGAACCCAGATCAAAGGCGGAGTTTTGTCCGCCGATGTTGAAGGGGTAGGAACTGTTGAGGAACACGTCGCCGACCCAGGTGTTGGCCACGAACGGATCGTAAGGGTTGGCAACGGCGATGACATCCTTCGCCATGGGGAATGCACCGATGCGGATGTCGCCAAAACGCGGGTCGCCCTGCTTCAAACCGAGAACACCAAAAGGCAGGCCGCTATCGGGGACCAGGCCGATGTTGATGTTGGATTCGACTGCCCAGGTCTGGAAGGCGCGGAGGATGTCTTCCTGCCAGGCGGGACGCGCCATTTGTGCATCAAGAACTTGAGACAGCGCATTGGTTTGGTTTGCCACGCGCGCCGTATCGGGCGCGAAGCTCAATGACAAATGGTTGGCCTCCGGCCATGGAACCGCAAAGGCCGCGGGGACAGCGCGGTTTTCCAGGCATTCAAGGGTGAGCCTTGCTTTTGCCATTTTGAAATTCCCAGTCACGAACAATTCGGCAACCCGCCTTGCATCCTTCACTCTGATCCCTTGCTCAGGGTCTTCACTGCACTCAACATTGCCTGAAATTCGCCAGTCGCGCGGATCGGATCCAGGTCGGAGTCGGTCAGGATCAGGTCCACGCCATAACCAAGCCGCAGGGCGGAGGCGAGCAGGGAAAAAGCCTTCAGCCGATCATCTGGTTGCGATTTCGACGTCAAAGCGTAAATGCCAGCGACCTGGTAGCAGATTGCGGGCGATGTATCCAATCGCATCGCTTCTTGAGCGTCACGAATCGCCATTTCACGTTGGCCAAGGCGGGCCAGGAGCACGCCTCGCGCGGCCAGTGCCGGCGCCTGCTCTGGGTAGAACGCGACGGCTTTGTTTAACACCTGAATCGCGTCTTCGGTGCGGCCGAGCTTTTCCGCCAAAACGTGAGCCTTGCTTTCCAGTGCTGCTAGCGAACGGGGATTGTGCACAAGCGCCTGATCAAAATCGGAAAGTGCGCCTTTGGGATTGTCGCTGACACGGCTTACTCCCTGGGCAATCCATGCGGCCTCGTCGGCCTGTTTGGTATTTGTGCCCGTTTCGCGGTCATTTTTTGCGCCGACGGCATCGCCAATTTTTTCCCTGGCCTGGGCGCGGATGAAATAAATGCGAGCGCCGCTGGCGCCCAGCTGGATCGCTTTAGTCAAGTCCTGAACAGCTTCCTGGCACTGATGGGCGCCGAGTTTGGCCAAACCGCGGTTGACGTGAGCGTCGGCGTTGCTGGGCTGCAAGCGAATGACCTGGTCGAAATCGAGGCATGCCGCCGCGAATTCTTTTTGCTTGAGATTGGCCAGTCCGCGGTTGGCATACCAGCCTGGGAAATCGCGGTGCAACGCGATGCAGGCGCTGTAGCAAGCGGCGGCTTGATCGGGCCGAGACAAATGATCGTAACAATTGCCAAGGCCGTACCAGGCCCAGACATTCCGCGGATCGGCCAGGGTCGCTTTTTGCCACAGCGGCAGTGCCTGGCGGAAGCGGGCTTGCCCGGAGTAAACGCAGGCGAGCATGCAGAGATCGCGAGGCGTTTGGGGAGAAACGCCTTCGGCTTTTTTCAGCAGTTGCGTGGCTTCGTCGGGTTGCCCATGTTGTTTGGTGAGCACGGCACGCTGATACAAAAGCGCGACGGGCATGTGGTCACTGGGATAACAAGCAGCCGCTTGCAAATTAAGCTCCAGAGCGGCGCCAAGCGTCGCGGAGGATCCTTGCGCGGCGTCCCATCCCGTTGACAGGGCCGCCAGAAGGAACAACAACACGCCGACTTCGCCGCGCAGTTGTTCCTGACTTTCGGTGGAGAGACGCTGAAAGGCGCTGGATTCTTGCCACGCCGGATTTCCCACGACATCGAAGCGGTCCAGGGCTTTGCGACATAACGCTACGCTGGTATCCCATTGGTTGGGCCCTGTCGTTGGCGTCTCCAGGAAACCGACCTGGGCGGCGCGCAGGTCTTGGCGAAGCTTGTTGTGGGCCTCCGCGGCTTCCAGCCGGGACAACCGTTCGGCCCGGAATGCCAATGACGCTGCCATTACCAGTATCACCGTTGTGGCGACGACGGCGATGGTTGTGGCAGAAGTGAGACGGGGATGACGGCGGATCCATTTGCGACCGCGTTCGCGCAGCGACGGTTCACGAAAGTGACGCAGAGGCAAATTTTTCAGGTGCCGGTCGAGATCTTCCTTCAACGCGGAGGCAGTCTGGTAACGCCGGGCGGGATTGCCGTCCAGGCAATGCAAGACGATCGCTTCCACCGCGGGGGACACGGCGGGATTCAGTTGCCGCAAAGCGGGGGGCGGTTGGCGACGGTCCTCGAGCATTTGGCCGATTACTACCTCAAGATGGCCCTGCCGCAAAGGGTAGGGATGCCGGCCTGTGAGGAGTTCGTAAAGGATGACGCCCAGCGAATAGAGATCGCTGCGGGCGTCCACACCGGAAGTGCCGCGAAGAAATGCCGTGAGGTGTTCGGGCGACATGTAGGGCAAGGTGCCGCCGATGGCCGAAGCGGGCATGCCGCGCGAACGCAACTTGAGGTCTTCGGAAAGGTTGAAATCCAGAAGCATCGGCTGGCCGTCATTGGCCAGAAGTATATTGGCGGGCTTCAAATCGCGGTGAAAGATGCCGTGGTCATGAGCGTGGTCGAGGCCGTCCGCCAGACGAGCGCCGATCCAAAGAACCGCTTCCACATAGCTCAGTCCGGCCAGCGTTTTCAGAGTTGCGGCAATGTCGGCGCCTTGAAAGTCTAGCACCTGCGGGCTGGATACAGTGGCATGTTTGCCGTTGGCGTGGTGGGACTTTTCAAATCCGTCACCAACACCGCTGGAAACAGGCAGAAGGGACGGGGAAGAAGCACTGCTCAGCGAGCCGGACTTGTTGCCCACTTGAGTCTTGCTTTTGCAAGCATTCACCGTGTCCACGAGCGCCTTACCCGAGGCCGGTAAATGGCCGGCTTTTTGCACATCGCGCAGGACATCCGCCAACGTGGTGGCGCCAAGAAACGGCATGCAAACGGCGTGAAAGGTGGGGGCGTGGTGAATGGAATAAATGGGAACAATGTTCGTGTGTTGCAACTGGGCCAAGGTACGCGATTCGTGGATGACGTCCGCCGAAATCTTCAGCACCACGGGCCGATCGGACAGTTCGCCCTGACGAGCCAGATAAACGCGGCCGAAAGCGCCGCGGCCCAGTTCGGCGATGAGTTGAAAACCCAGGAATTTGTGGCCCACCTCGGGCATGTTGTCCCGCGGCATGGCCGGAATGTCTTGTGGCGCGATGGAGCCAAATCGACGTGAAAGGATTTTCGGGACTTCGCCGCGGCCCACTGACGAGCCCTGAGTGCGGGTCC
>DASRAT010000069.1:0-8689 GCA_035638015.1 Gemmataceae bacterium
GGCAGTTGGCAAGACAAGGATTACGAGGCGCTCGGCAAGCTGCGCGAGGTCCTGCAATATCCCGATCCCAACACCGATTGGCGGGCGTGGAAAGACGACGTGGCCAAGCAGCGCCTGCGGCCCTTGACCGAGCATCTCGACGGCGTCACCCAACTCATCATCCTGCCGTCCGAACGCATGGCGGGAATCCCCATCGAAGCGCTGACGGACCGCTACCAGATCAGTTACGCTCCTTCGGCCACCATGTTTGCGTGGCTGCAAGAACACCCCAAGGACTTCAGCAAAGGGTCAAACGCCATGCTGGCGCTGGCCGACCCCGTTTTTTCCAAGGAACAAGCCCAGCTCACGCTTCCAGCCAAGGACGCCCAGAGACTTTTGGTGCGCGGCGCTTTGAAACCGCTCCCCGGCACACGCGGCGAGGCCAACGCCATCGCCAAGTTATTCGACAAAAGCAAGGTCCAGCTCTTCACCGGCGCGGATGCCAACAGTCTCAATCTCGATCGTCTGGCCGAGACCAAAAAGCTGGCCCAATTTCGCTTTTTGCATTTGGCGACCCACGGCTTTGCCGACCCCAAGGGGGGACTGAACTCCTTCCTGGCGCTGGCGCCCGAAAACCTCGCTCTGTCCTCACACGACAAGCTGTCGGCCGCTCACATGCTGCGGACCTGGCAATTGGACGCCGACCTGGTGACTTTGAGCGCTTGCACGACGGCCCTGGGTGAATACCAGGGCGGCGAGGGTTACGTGGGCTTCAGCCAGGCGCTTTTCCTTGCGGGCGCCCACACGGTGGTGGTGAGCCAATGGCCGGTGCACGATCTGTCGACGACGCTCTTGATGGAGCGCTTTTATGAGAACATGCTCGGCGCCCGGCCTGGCCTCAAAGGTCCGATGGCCAAGGTCCAGGCCCTGTCCGAAGCACGACGCTGGCTCAGGGAGTTGACGCGCGCGGAAGCGCTGGGAAGGCTAAAAGAACTGGGCATCGCGGCGAATGAAAAAGAGCTGGTAGGCGAGCAGCCGTTTGAGCATCCGTACTTTTGGGCGCCGTTCATCCTGGTGGGCGACCCGGGGATGAAAGCAAAGTAGGGTGGCTGGAGCTATTGGAACCCACCTTGTCGCTAACTTTAGATGGTGAGGAGCTGGCCGGCTGCTCCTCGATCGCGCCCGGGCTGCGCGCCGGAAACCATCGATCTCTTAGCCGTAGCACCGGCACCTCCACTAGCTTGGCCATAACCACTCCGACCACGAAGGAGCCGACCAAATACAGTGGCCCTTGCACGGTGCGCCCCAGCGGGGCGCCATAAATCCATTCAGCCAGTTCGATCCCCCAATCGCGCACGGGCATGTGCCAGAGATAGATCGAATAAGAGTAGGCGCCCAGTGCGGCCAAAAGAGCGACCGGGCGGCGGTTAGAAATGTTGCTCAACAGGATGCCCACCATCAGCATGCCACTGCCGATGTAGAAGGCAGTTAGCCCGACGGCGAGGATCAACGGAGTCGTTTGGAGGTGGAAGACGAACGGAGGGGTGAGTAGGAGCGCTCCGCCGGCAATGAGCCATCGTCGCCAGGGCGTAAGCAAGCCAACGAACTGGCTGGTGTGAAAGTGGTAAAGGTAGGAGATTGCAACGCCGAAGAAGAGCGAGTCGAGCCGGAGGTGACTGGCAACGGGCATCGTAAAGTGAAAGTGCCAGTTTAGCACTCGGAGGGCGAGTGAAGCCACGGCGACGACTGCCGTCAGAGCGAGCACAGGCTTTAGCGGAGTGGGTGATTTACGATTCCGCCTAAGCATCACGGTCAACGCCAGCGGCAGCAGCAAATAGAAATGCTCTTCCACGGCCAGCGACCAGGTGTGGCCCCACAAACCTATCCAATAGCTCTGCAGGAACAATAGCTCAGGCCATAGCCGCTCCGGGGGTATGCTCTCGCCTTGGGCCAGGCTGACGATCACCGTCGTGGCAATGAGTACGTAGAATGGGGGATATATCTTCCAGCCCCGGCGCGTATAAAAGCGGCCGATTCCGAGGCTTCCTCGCGCCTTGTATTCGGTGAAGAGCAACCCCGACACGAGGAACCCACTCAAAACGAAAAAAAGATCTACTCCCACCCAGCCGCCCTGCACCCACATCAGGAACGGCAATCTCAAGGGTTCCGGCCACGAACTCGGAGGAGACCCCAAGTGGCGGCCCAGCACGAACACGACGGCCAGCAGCCGAAGAAGGTCGAGGCTGGCCAAGCGCGGCTTGGTCGAAACGGAGGTCCCCGCCTGTAGTCTCACGCGTCGTGTCTCCGTCGCCGAGTTAATTGTTAGGTCAATAACCGGGCTTCCCACCAACCGTGGCTTTGGCACTGAAATTGCGCACTGTGTCGAAGATAGGCTGCCGGGGTCGGACCTGTCAACATTTTTCGCGCGGCTGGGCCGATTTGTTGGCTAAGGAGTGGTGCTGCAGAGCGGGGAAAAATCGGTGTCAATTCCGGGCACAATCATTGCCTGCGAAGTCAGTGGCTGCGGTAATTGTAGGGTGCGGTGGAGTCTTCTGAACCCACCATGTCGCTTGGTGGGTTCAGAAGACTCCACCCACCCTACACACTATCTCGGCCTTGCGATATTGAGCAAAGCGTCGCTTATGGCAATGCGCACTGTCGCGTCTTCATCCTGCAAATGGTCGGTCAATGCCGGGATGGCGGAAACCGCCAGCGGGCCCATGCGGCCCAGGGCCTCGGCGGCCAGCTTGCGGACGTTGACGTTGCGGCTGTCCAGCGATTTGATTAGCGCGGGGATGGCCGGTGTGGTCTCGGGACCGCCGATGGCGGTAATGGCCTTAATGATCGCTTCCTGGGCTTCCGCCTCGCCGATGTTGAGCAGTTTGATGAGTTGCGGCAAGGCGGGTTTGGCGGCGGCGCCAAACTTGCGCAAAGCGCTGGCGGTGACCTCGCGGACATCGGAGTCTTCCTGCGGATTCATCAGCGCTGCCAGGGCGGGCACGGTTTTGTCGGCGTGGTAATCGGGGCCGATCTTGCCGAGCGTGCGGGCAGCGGCCCAGCGGATGAATTTGTTGCTGTCTTTCAGGGCGGCAATGATGGTGTCGATGGCCGGGACGGCGGCGTCTTCCATCGCCTCCAGGAACTGGAGGCTGGCCATGCGAACCTTTTTGTCGGGATCGGTAGTGTGTTTGGCGATTTTCATGATGCCCGGCTCCAGCCCGGCTTTGAGCGGATCGGGCAAGGTTTTGCTAAGCGGGGGATCGCCAGGCAATGGCGGCACGCTTTCCTGGCGGCGTTTGATCTTGTTGCGCGCAGCAGCCATTTGCTCAAGGGCTTTCCGCGACCATAGGCGCAACTCGACGTCGGGATCGTCCAGCATATTGGCGATGTTCTGACCCTGTCCTTTCAGCGCTTCCTCGAGCGGGCCGAACATCTTGGCCTCATTGGCCAGGACCATGTGGAGCTCGCGCAACTGTTTTAGTTGGCGGTCGGTGTAAGGCCCGCTGGGGGGCGGCAAGAGTTCGGGTTTTTCCGGCAGGGGAACCAGGTCGTTGAGGGCTGTTGTCGCGTAGGAAATCGTTTGCAGGCCGTTGCGGCGGACAAGGAGGTCTTTGTCGTCAAAGCACGGCCCCGCGGCCAGCACGGCCTCGTTTGCACAGATGATGACGTCGTATACGGTGATCACGCTTTCGCCGCCAGGACGCCCTTTCTTTTGCAAGTCGATAATGGTCGCCACGACGTCGCCCAGGGCTTGCGCCGCCGACTGGCGATCCGCCAACTGGGAGCTTTCGAGCAAATCCTTGAGCGCCTGGACGGCGGCCTTGGGTTCGGGGTCGACCTTGGCGAGCGCCCGCGCCGCGGCCTGGCGGACCTTGGCATCTTCGCTTTTGCTCAGCTGAATGAGATTTGGCGCCAAGTGGCGGGCGAAACCGCGCTTGTCCAGAGGATCCAGGGCGCGAACGCTCGTGCCCATTTCGCCCAGCAAGCTGGCGGCGGCCAACTTGCTGGTGGAGTCGCCCTTGGAGACAACTGTTTTGATGATCTCCTCCAGTCGCTGGCCGATCTTCTGTCGAGCTGCCAGATCGACGGCTGCCAGGCCCTTGAAAACGTCGTCTGTGTCGCGCCACTCCAGCAAAGCCAGGGCCTGGCGCTTGTCGCTGGTGGCTGTCAGCTTTTCGGCCGCCTCTTCCAAAGCTTTCTTGCGCGCTTCGAGAAACACTTGTGATTCGGGGTCATTGACGTTTTTTAGGATTGTGCGGAGGTCCTCGACAGGATCGGTGTACTGGGCCGCGGCCGGTTGGGGAGCGCCAGCCAACGCCAGCAAGCTCAAAGCGGCAATGCCGATTGGGAAGGTCAAAAAATGCCAGGAGTGCCTGAGTAGCCGCATGGCATGATCCTCATAAAAGATAAGGAAGAAACAGATGGGACCGGCAACCGGCGTCACCAGCCGCTGCTTCCATTATTCCTTGTGCCGCGTATGCGTGCCAGCAATCTTTGGGCAATTTGACGACGGCAACGCTGTTTGGAATACCACAGAAAGCGAAATGGCAAAAGAGCAACGGGCCGAAATTGCCAGGCCGGCGGCGGCTTGTCCGGCTTGCGCCTTTTTCCTCGTCGGCCACGTCGCTACAGTGATTAGGAACGGCAAGCCCGCGAACAGGATGACATAAATGCAAGCGCTTGAATTGATCGATGCCGCACCGCCAAGTCCGCGCAGATTGCCTGGTTGGCTTAAACGGCCGCTGCCGGCGGGCAATGAGAATTTCTTTACTCATAATCTCCTGCGCGAGCTGCGTCTTGAAACGGTTTGTGAAAATGCCCGCTGCCCCAATCGGCCGGAGTGTTATAGCCGGCGGACCGCAACCTTCATGATTCTCGGTAATGTCTGTACGCGGCCGTGCGGTTTTTGTTCGGTGCCGCGCGGCGTGCCGGAGCATGTTGAGACGGATGAGCCGGAGCGCGTCGCGGAAGCGGCCCATCGGTTGGGTTTGAAGCATTGTGTCATTACTTCGGTAACGCGCGATGACATGCCCGATGGCGGGGCGGATCATTTTTATCAGTGCATCTTGGCCGTGCGACAGCGGACGGGAGCGGTAGTGGAAGTGCTGACTCCCGATTTTCTTGGAGATAAAGCGGCCATCGATCGCGTTTTGGAGGCGGAGCCGGAAGTTTACAATCACAACATGGAGACGGTGCCGCGGTTTTACAAGAAGGTCCGCGGACGTGCGGAGTACCAACGCAGTCTAGATCTGCTCGGCCATGTGAAAAAATGCAAGCCGCACATTGTGACCAAGAGCGGGCTGATGCTGGGGCTGGGCGAGACGCATGAAGAATTGCTGGACACGTTGGCGGATTTGCGGGGCGTGGACTGCGATGCGCTGACGTTGGGACAGTATTTGACGCCGACGCTCAAGCATATTCCGGTGGCGCGGTATTTGCCGCCGGAGGAGTTTGACGCACTG
This sequence comes from Gemmataceae bacterium, assembly GCA_035638015.1. Taxonomy (GTDB): domain Bacteria; phylum Planctomycetota; class Planctomycetia; order Gemmatales; family Gemmataceae; genus DASRAT01. Next base: position 5,442 of record DASRAT010000069.1, read on the forward strand.
GCAGTGCTGGCGCGGTCGATGGGATTTAAGAAGGTGGCGAGTGGGCCGTTTGTAAGGTCGAGTTATCATGCGGATGAGATGGTGGGGTGAAATCAGTTCCGACTCAATTGGAATTATCAATGAATTAAAGGATAAGTGAGATGGAAAGTCGATAGCTTGCAACGGGCTAGTTTCTGTACTTGGCCCTTAAGGAATAAGCCGTGCTGATTTTTCAAAGATTCAAAAAGCGTATCATAGCGGCATTAATCGCAATTGCTTCGGTTGCGGCTGTTATCGTATTGCTCGAATCACGACGTGACAGTGCCTATGATTGTTATCGCAAAGTCACAGCAGGAATGACCGAAGGCGAGGTAAGGGCTTTTTTGGGTGCACCTCAAACCGAGCGCCCAAAAGGTGAAAAACGCCCATGGGCCGTTAAAGAAAGCTGGGGATTGACAAGCGATTGGTATTGGAAGAGATGGTATTTTGGCGATGGTGAAATAGCGGTCACTTTCGATAAAAATGGAACAGCAGTTGGAGCTTCTTTTATTGAATTTTGGGGACCAGGAAAGGAATCAATGGTGTCTTCATTCCTGCGATCAATCGGACTTTAGAATCAAAGAGGATCCAAGCTGTCAATCGCAATTAGTTCGCATGAAAAAAGAAGCACATGCCGGTGGCTCGCTATCTGCCGCTTGAGGCGTTTGATGCGCTGGGGGTGCGAGCGGGCCGTTTGTGCGGTCGAGCTATCATGCGGATGAGATGGTGGGGTGAGTCATGAGTTATGATCTCTTCTTTCGCTCTCGGACAGTGGACCAACAGCTGTTGTTAGCCGATTTCGCCAATTACTTTAGTTACCGACGCTTCTTTGAAATCCAAGGCGCTCAGGCATGGTACACGAATCAAGATTCCGGCGTTTATTTCTCTTTTGACTACCTTTCGAACAGCCCCGAGGAGGAAGATGAAGCCGGTGAAGGATTGCTTCCTGTTCCTTTTAACCTCAATTACTTCCGCCCACACCCGTTCGGATTGGAAGCCGAGCCTGAAGTGCAAGCATTTGTGAAGCATTTCAACCTAACTGTGAGCGATCCCCAAACAGACGGCATGGGGGAAGGCGAGTATTCACGATCAGGCTTTCTTCGTGGTTGGAACGCCGGAAACGCATTTGCCTACCGCGCGATGCTTTCTCAGGATCAAACGCAGCGTGTTTTGAGTCTCCCATCGGCACGCATCGAAACTTACTGGCGCTGGAACTGCTCTCGTGCTGCACGGCAGGACGAAATCGGCGAATCAGCATTTGTACCTGGTGTTTTTTTCTTTGACGTTGAAGGTGAGGTACGAACGGGAGCAATTTGGGGCGACGGAATTCCCATTTTGTTGCCGGAAGTAGACCAGGTCATAGTTCCCCGTCAACGATTAGCGCCTCGCCGTTGGTTTAGCCACAAAGACGACATGGTTGTGTTCAGTTGGGCCGAACTCGAAACGACTTTGGAAGGATTTCCAAGCAGTTCAGAGGAACTGGCGTGTTACAAGCTGTTTTACGATGCAACTCCACCGGAAATTGAAAACTTGATACGTGAAAAGCAGCCGCCTAAAGAAAAGCCAAAGGGCGTTCCGTTTGATCAGGTCTTGGATCGGGAGTTGATAAGCCAAGCGAAACCGAAATAAACAAAGGGCCAAAGCTTACGACTTGGGCGCTGTGGCCAATTTTGATCTCAAGCCGTCATGCAAATGGCTCAGAAAGTTTAAGCCTGACCGTTCAATGCAGCATGGTTTACTATTTTCCCTGGACGGCCTGGACGGCACCGGCAAATCGACGCAATGCCGTTTGTTGGCCGAGTGGCTGCGCTCGCAAGGTCACAGCGTAACGCCCTGCAAAGATCCCGGTGGCACGCAGGCCGGCGATGTCATTCGCTCGCTGTTGCTGGACCATCGCGGGGATTTGAACGTTGCTTGCGAGGCGTTGCTTTTCATGGCCAGCCGCGCTCAGCTTGTTGCCGAGGTCATCAAACCCGCATTGGCGGCTGGCAACATGGTCGTGTGTGACCGGTTTGTCTTGGCCAATGTCGTCTATCAAGGGCATGCGGGTGGGCTCGATCCGGCGTGGCTATGGCAATGGGGCCGTTTCTCTTCGGACGGATTGGAACCTGATTTGACCATCGTTCTCGATCTGCCCGCGGAAATGGCGCGGCAACGCAAGGGTGGGCCGACTGACCGCATGGAGAGGCGCGACCACGAATTCCATGAACGAGTGCGTGCGGGTTTCCTCGCGGAGGCGGCGCGGCAACCGGATGCCATTCGCGTGATTGACGCCAATGCAAGCGTTGACGCCGTGCAAGAACGCATTCGCCAGGAGGTGAGCCGTGTCCTGGCAGCAAATCTTGGGGCATGACGTGCAGCGGAAGGCGTTTGTCCATGCTGTGCAGCGCGGCAGGTTGGCGCATGCCTACTTGTTCTGCGGGCCGCCGGGCATCGGCAAGCGGCTGTTCGCGGCGGAGCTGGCCAAGGCTCTGCTTTGCGAAAATGCGGGGGCCAACCTTGAAGCGTGCGACCAGTGCGATTCCTGCACTTTGGTGCGGGCCGGCAATCATCCCGATTTCTTCGCGGTGGCCCGGCCTGAAGATAAGAATGAGATGCCAATTGAAGTGATGCGCGAGCTGTGCCGGGGCTTTTCGCTCAAGCCCGCGCGTGGCCGTGGCAAGATTGCGTTGCTAGATGACGCCGATGATCTCAATCAGGAATCGTCCAATTGTTTTTTGAAGACGCTGGAAGAGCCGCCGCCGCGGTCGGTGTTTTTTCTCATTGGGACCAATCCGGAACGACAGTTGGCCACAATTGTGTCGCGTTGCCAGGTGGTGCGGTTTGCACCGCTGCGCGACGAGGTGGTGGCGGAGATTTTACGGCAACAGGGCGTGACGGATCCCGCCTTGTTGCCGCGGCTATTGCGGCTTGGGCGTGGCAGTCCAGGAGATGCGTTGGCGCTGGCCGATGCGGATTTGTGGGCGTTTCGCAAGGTGCTGCTTGAGGATTTGCTACTGCCGCGTCCCGATTCGGTCGCCTTGGGCAAGAAGCTCATGGAGTTTGTCGAGGATGCGGGCACGGTGACGGCAGCCCAGCGGCGCCGGGCCGGGCAGGTGTTGCGGCTGCTGATTGGATTTTTCTCTGATGCACTCACTGTCAGTTTGGGTGGGTCGCCGCGATTGGGTGATCCGGCGGAAATGGCCATGCTGCAAAAGCTGGCGGACCGGGTAAGTCCTGACAAGTTGCTG
>DASRAT010000070.1:0-6852 GCA_035638015.1 Gemmataceae bacterium
CCCTGCTCGGAGCGCTGATATTCGCATTGTTCTTGGTGCCGGTGTTGGCGAGCTTCTTCTTCCGCCGCGGTTACACGGAATGGGAAAACCCATTGCTGCGCTGGAGCAGGCCGATATATGCTCGCATCCTCCGAAACCTCTTGCATTACCGCTGGGTGGTTGCGATCACCGCCATCACGCTGCTGGGCGGCATTATTGTCATTATCGTGCCACGGCTGGGCATTGAGTTTTTGCCCTACATGGATGAAGGCGTCGTCTGGGTGCGAGCCAACTTTCCGGAAGGCACGTCCTTGGAAAAAACGTCTGCCTACGGCGCCGAAATCCGCAAAATCCTGCTGGAGTATCCCGACATCAAGACGGTATCCGTTCAAGCGGGCCGCAACGACAGTGGCACCGATCCGTTCCCACCCAGCCGCCTGGAAATGATGGTCATTCCCAAACCGCGCGAGGAATGGACAACATTCAAGACCAAGCGCGAAATGCTGCTGGGCATCGGCGGCCGGCTCCGCAAGGAGTTTCCGACCACGCGCTTCAATTTCACTCAGCCGATCATCGATAGCGTTACCGAAGACACCAACGGGACCTCCGCCGATCTGGCCGTTGAGTTTACAGGGCCGGATTCCAACGAACTCCTCAAGTTGGCGCGGAGGGGCGTGGAATTGCTCAAAAAAGTTCCCGGCGCCATGGACGTCAATATCGAACAAGAAGGACCGCAACCGCAACTCTTGATTGTGCCCGACCGCGCCAAGTGTGCCCGCTACAACGTCCGCATCGAGGATGTGACCCGGCTCATCAATACGGCGATGGGCGGCGAGCCCATCGGTTCGCTCTTCGAGGGCGAAAAGAAATTCGACATCGTGGTCAAATTCGATCGCAAATACATGAACTCCGAGGAAGCGGTCAAACGCCTTCCGGTCAACACACAAGGCGGCACCGCTGTTCCGCTGGCCGATGTGGCCACCATCGAAACGGTGGACGGCCAAACGTTGATTGCCCGTGAAGGCGGCCGCCGGCGTCTTACCGTTCGCTGCGACATCGTCGGCCGTGACCAGGGCGGATTCGTGGCCGAGGCCCAGGAACTATTCGAAACCGAAATCACGGTTCCGGAAGGCTATCGCATGAACTGGCTCGGCATGTTCGAGAACCTGGAGCGAGCTCGCAAGCATTTCTTTGTGCTGATTCCGGTGTCCATCGCGGTCATCTTTGGCTTGCTGGTTTTCACCTTCAAATCCTACCGAGCCGCGATTTTGCTGCTGTCACTTGTGCCGTTCTCGTTTGTTGGGGGCGCGCTGGCGCTCTATTTCCGCGGCATGAATTTGAATGTTTCGACCGGCGTGGGCTTTGCTGCCCTTTTTGGCGTGTCGTTGATGGACGGCGTTTTGATGGTGAAAGCGATCACCTCGCTTCGTCAGCGCGAAAACACGCTGGATGATGCCATCGTGCAAGGCGCCTTGAGCCGAATCCGGCCCATTTTGATGACTGCGCTGGTGGCCATGCTGGGCTTATTGCCGGCGTCGCTGTCGACGGGGCTAGGCTCCGACGTTCAAAGGCCGCTGGCCACTGTGATCGTCTGGGGTCTCTTCAGCGCCATGTTGCTGACGTTGTTCGTGGTGCCGGTGAGCTATCGCATCTTCGCTCCGCCGCTACCCAAAGCGCCGGCCGCGGAGCCGAGCGATGTTGCAGAGTTCGTCGAGCCGCTGCCTGATGTCTCGGCCGTGGACGTGGTGGCCATCATCGAGTACCTGGCGCACCAACGGGGTGAGACCGATGTATTCCGCATGGCAGGCGAAACGCACCGCGAATTCAATCAAACAGTCGCCATTGTCAAGGCGGCGGAGATGCTCGACCTGGTCGAAACTCCGGGTCAAAAGGTGATCCTGACCGGCCTGGGTCAAAGCTTCGCCCAGGCCACGCCGGAAGATCGCAAGACACTATGGCGGCAACAACTACTGATGCTCGGCCTGTTCCGCGAGCTTTACGACATTGTCCGCCAGCAGCCCGAACGGGCGATTGACCGCGACTTTGTGCTGGAGACTATTGTTTTCCGCATGCCCTACGAGAACTATGAGCGCGTCTTCAACACGCTCATCAGGTGGTCGCGGTTTGGGGAGTTGTTTGTGTATGACGAAGGGACGCAACAACTGCGATTGGGCGAGAAGGTGACGTAACTACACCAACAAACGACTGTTGGCCGCTGGCACGCGGTTTGGGCTTCATCCCTGGCGACCGCCCGGAGCTGGTTTCTCAGGTGCGCGAAAACCGATTTTGTCCCGGACGGCTTCCGGCAATGCCAACATCAGCCGATTGTGTTCGAGGAGAATAGCTTCAATGCGTGCAAAACGGTCATCAATGTGCGCGAACCGCTCGTCCATGCGTGCATAACGTTCATCCATGGCGGACATGCGCGCCAAGAACGATGCTTGATTTTGAATCAAGGTCGCAATGGCATCTTCCAACCGGCCGTTTTCGTGGTTTTTCGTTTTGGCCATGAGGCTCTCCTGTCAGCTATGGACATAGCAATTGTACCAGCATTTTCCAATAAACTGCGATACACGCAACAAAAAACCGCCGGCACAAGGCCGGCGGCTCGTTGGCTGCGTAACGGAAATTGGCTGCCTTACGCCTGATTGATATACACCGTCTTGACTTCCGTATAGTTCGACAGCGCATACTCGCCAAGCTCGCGGCCGATGCCGCTCATCTTGAATCCGCCGAACGGGGCCGCGGCGTCAAATACGTCGTAGCAATTTACCCACACCGTGCCCGCCCGTAGCTTGTTGGCGAGGCGATGGGCCTTGGTGATGTCGCGCGTCCAGACGGCAGCGGCCAGGCCGAACATCGTCTGATTGCCGCGACGCACCACGTCGTCCACATCCTTGAACTTGAGGATGTTCATGACCGGGCCAAAAATCTCTTCCTTGGCGATCTTCATCTCATCAGTCACGTTGCTGAACACCGTCGGCTCGATGTAGTAGCCCTTGCCGCTGACGCGATTGCCGCCGGTCAGCATCTTGGCGCCGTCCTTTTTGCCGGCGTCGATGTAACCCATGATGCGGTCGCATTGTTCTTGCGAAATTTGCGGCCCCTGGGTCGTCTCGGGGTCGAACGGATCGCCAACTTTTTGCGATTTGGCTTTCTTGAGAATCTTCTCGACGAACTGGTCGTGAATCTTCTCCTCGACAAAGAGTCGGCTGCCGGCGCAGCAGCATTGGCCCTGATTGAAGAACAGGCCGAAATAAGCGCCTTCGACGGCGGCGTCAATATCGGCATCCGCGAAAACGACATTCGGGCTCTTGCCCCCCAGTTCCAGGGTGACACGTTTCAGATTGCTCTTGGCCGCCGCCTCCATGATAATCTTGCCGGTCGTGTGCTCGCCGGTGAAGGCGATCTTATCGACATCATTGTGGCCGCTGAGAGCGGCGCCGGCGGTCGGACCATAACCTGGGACCACGTTGAGTACGCCGTCAGGAATGCCGGCCTCCTGCGCCAGCGCGGCGACGCGCAGCGCGGTCAGCGGCGTTTGCTCCGCCGGTTTCAGCACCGAGGTGCAACCCATCGCCAGGGCCGGGCCCCATTTCCACGCCTGCATCAGCAGCGGGAAATTCCACGGAATGATCTGGCCAACGACGCCAACCGGTTCATGCTTGGTGTAGCAGAAAAATGGCCCTTCGACGGGAATCGTCTTGCCGTGAACCTTGTCGGCCCAGCCGGCATAATAGCGGTAGCACTTGATCGTCAGCGGCAGATCAGCGGCCAGGGCATCGCGGTAAGGCTTGCCGTTGTCCAGCGATTCCAGGGCAGCCAGCTCTTCTTTGTTTTGCTCGATCACGTCGGCGAGCTTGTTGAGCAAGCGACCGCGTTCGGCGCCGCTCATGCGCGAATACGGCCCCTCTTCAAATGCCTTGCGAGCCGCCTTGACGGCCATGTCAATGTCGGCCTTGTCGCCCTCGGCCACCTGGCAAATCGTTTCGCCGGTAGCGGGGTTGACGGTGGGAAACATTTTGCCCGAAACGCTGTCCTGCCATTTGCCGCCGATGAACAGCGGCTGCTGTTGCTTGACCTGCGGCGGCTTGACCGTGCTGCGCGCCTTGGGGGCGGCGGTGGTAGCGGTTGCCATGGATGCATCCTCCAATGCGAAAGGAGAGAAGAGGCGGATCCGTCCAAAAGGGTCCGCGATGGTATAGATTTTGCGGAGGGGGGAGTGGAAAGTCAAGGAAAAGGGCCAGCCACGATGACACAAACGCCCATAGATTGGGCACTTGCAACGGCGGTGCAGTTGGCCCTCAAGAAAGGGCGGGCGTTTTCATTGGGCGGGTCGACAAGGGTGCAGAATAGGCTGGCTCTGTTTCCACCAGCCCATCGCGCAGCCGAATCACCCGATCCGAATCCGCGATCAAATCCAGATTGTGTGTCACCATCACGATCGTGACGCCCTCTTGCCGATTGAGTTCCCGCAAAAGTTGCATGATGTGAGTGCCGTTTTGCTCGTCGAGATTGCCGGTCGGTTCATCGGCCAACAAAACACGCGGCTCATTAATGAGCGCCCGGGCAATCGCCGCGCGCTGGAGTTCTCCGCCTGACATTTCGCGGGGCCGGTGTTTCAGCCGATGGCTCAGGCCGACGCGCTCCAGCAATTCCATGCCTCGCCGTCGCATCGCCTTGCGCTGGCCCCACCAATCGCGAAAGGAAAACTTGATCATCGCCGGCGCCAAAACATTTTCCAGGGCATTTAATTCCGGCAGCAAATGGTAAAACTGAAAGATAAAACCGAAAGTGCCGTTGCGTAGCTGGTCGCGGTCATGCCGCGGCAGATTGTCGATGCGGCGGCCCTGGTAAAGAATGCGGCCAATGTCGGGCGCGTCGAGCAAACCAAGCAAATGCAGCAGTGTGCTTTTACCCGAGCCGGAGGCACCCAGAATGCTGATAAACTCACCCTCGTGCACGTCCAGATCGACGCCACGAAGCACCTGGACCTTCTGCTGGTATTTGCGATAGGTTTTGTGCAAGCTGGTCGCACTCAATATCGGCGTGGAATCGCGCATGAATTCCTTCCCTGAAAAAGCCGCTTCCGACTTAGCAATAAGCCTAAAACCCTGAACTCCTACTCATACCGCAACGCCCGCACCGGATGCAGAAACGCCGCCCGCATTGCCGGCAACACGCTGAACACCACGGCAATGGTCACGGCCCCAATATTCACCAGCAACACCATGCCGGCCTGAATATCGGTGGGGATTTTGTCAAAGTAATAAACCTTGCGATTGAAAATCTGTTGCCCGGTGCTCATGCTCAACCACTGCTCGACCTCATTGATGTTTTCCGTCAACCATACTCCCAAGCTGGTGCCAATCAGGGTGCCAATAAGCCCCAGCAAAAATCCATAGCTGACAAAGATCTTCATGACGCCGCCGTTGGACGCCCCCAGGGCTTTGAGGACGCCGATGTCGCGCGTCTTCTCGGCGACAATCATGCTGAATATCGCCAGGATGCCAAAACCCGCCACGCCGATGATGAGAAACAGCAGGACGTTGAGAATCCCCTTTTCGATTTCAATCGCCTGAAGGATGGCGCCTTGCTTGTCCTCCCAGGTGACGATGTTCAGTGCCAGCGACTTTTCCGAGAACATCTGCTTCAAGCGGTCACAAACTAACCTGGCATCGTGGTGATCCTTGACGCTGATTTGAATGCTCGTAACTCGGCCTTCCATGGTCCGCAAGTGTTGCAAGTAATCGAGCGGCACAAAGACACAGTTGGAGTCGTATTCGCTCATCTCCGAGGTGAAATAATCCACCACCAAAAAGCTGTCATTTACCGGGGCCAGCTTGGCGCCGCTGACGGTGGTGATGTAAATGGGATCACCGGGATGGAGCACGTAATAATCGTCGTACTTGCCTTTTTGCTTTTCATCCTCCAGACGGAAGCTGGCAATGAGATTGCCGACAATGGCGCCGCGGGGGATTTTGACGGTGCTCGGCGTCGGGGCGACCGGCTGCGGCACGGACTCGGCTGTGTCAAAGTTGTCTGGGAAAATCTTGGCTTGTGGTATGGCCGGCTGCATCAAGGCACGCAGCCGCCATTCATAACGCTGCTTGGCATCTTCCGAAACCTCGAATGATGGTTTCGTCTGGTTCTTTTGGAACTTGAGGAAATTGCTGAAACCGCCGATAGCGGCACGTCCTTCAGGTTCGACGCCAATCAGGCGGATCGGCTTGGTGATCATTTCGCCATTGGGCCAGTAGAACTGAATCATGGCGAACGTTTCAAGCGTTGGCGTCATTGCCGCGATCTTGCCGGCAAGCTCGGGATCTTTGCGAATCTGCTCCATTTTGCCATTGGGATCGCCGAATCCCTCCAGGGACGCGGCTTCTATCAACACATCCGAGCAAAGGTCGTGCAAACGTTCCCGCAGCTTGGTGCTGAACCCCGTCATGACGCTATTGACGACAATGAGCGTCGCCACGCCCAGCATCACGCTGATGATGCACGCCAGCGCCAGGTAGCGCGTTCGCAGGTAACGCCAGCAGAGTAGAACTTTGTACAATGGCCCCTCCGTGGGCTAAGCCGCAAGCGGCTTGTCAATGTTCCGGTCGTAACAACGGAAACAATATCACGTCTCTGATTGTTTGCGTGTTCGTCAGCAGCATCACCAACCGATCTATGCCGACGCCCAATCCGCCTGCCGGCGGCATGCCGTGACGCAGCGCTCGCACGAAATCCTCATCCATCTTGGCCATCGACTCTTCCTCAGGCAATCCGGCCAACTGCTGCTTGAATGTCGTCTCTTGCATCACCGGGTCATTTAGCTCAGTGTAGGCGTTGGCCAGTTCCATACCGTGGACATAAAGCTCAAAC
>DASRAT010000071.1:0-4238 GCA_035638015.1 Gemmataceae bacterium
CATTTCAAAAACTTCAACGTTACCCCGTGCACGTAAAGATTGCGGTCATATTCACCTTCCTTGTAGGCATCGTTGGTGAACTCCACGACGATTTTGCGCTCTCCTTGCTTAAGGGTCGCGGTCAGCGTGTACTCTTTTTCGTCGCCGGTGGTCAGCGTCGTTTCCTTGCCAATTTGCTGGCCGTCCACGGTGAGCTTGAACTTGGCGTTTTCGTCCATGGCGGGATCGCAGGATGCTTTGATGCCGATTTCATATTCACCATCGACGGCAATCTTGAGAGTCGCCTCGGCCCAGCCGTTGGTGTAGAAGCACAACTTATCGTCATTCTGGTTGTGCGTGTTGAGAGCCGAAGTGCCGGCCTTGGCCTTGAAAACGAATTTCGCCAGGTCGATGTTGATCGGCGCCACCGTTTTCTTGGCTGACATGCCGGGCTCATCACGCCAGAGCCAGCGCAGCATGTCGGGCAACATGGCCCCGCCGTGATCGTCGGCGTGTTTGCCGTCGGTGAAAACGTATTTCAGGTCATATTTTTTCTCTTCGAAGGCCGCGACCATGGCCTGATTGGCTTTGAACCAGTCGCCAAAGTTGTTCTTGAGATCGTTCGAGCCGTCTTGAAGGAAAACGCGGATCGGCTTGGCGGCGGTTTTGCGGACCAGGTCCGGAAACACATTGCCGCCGCGAATGTTGGTGAAGCTGCCGATCGCACTGATGACCCTGCGAAATTCGTTTGGCCGTTCCCAGGCGACGTTGAAAGCACAAATGGCGCCGCTGCTGGTGCCGCCGATGACCCGGCCTTCTGGTCTTTTGGTCAGATTGTATTTCTTGCCGACTTCGGGCAGCATTTCATCAATAAGGAAGCGGGCATAGGCGTCACCCAGCGAATCGTACTCAACGCTGCGATTGCCGGGATTTTGGCTGCCAAAGGTAAAACCCGCCGGCATGGCGTCGCCTTTCTGTCCGGGCGTGATGAAGATGCCAATGGCTACCGGGATCTCTTTCTTGTGAATCAAGTTCTCCATGACCTGCGGCACGCGCATGACGCCCTTGGGATTGGCGGCGCGTTGACCGTCCTGGAAAACCACCACATTGGCGGGGTTTTTGGCGTCGTATTGGGCTGGCACATAGAGCCAGTAGTAGCGAACGGTTCCCTTGAAAACGTTGCTCTTGAACAGAATGGGCCCTTCCAGCTTGCCCTTGGGCACGCCGTCCTGTGACATGTGGTCGGGGCCCATCTTGTATTGTTTGGGCCCCTGGTCCTTGGCGTCCTTCGGCGGTTGGCCTTCGGCGCGCGGCTCAGACCACGTGGCGGATAGAATCAGCAGCGACACGATCAGCAGACCGGATGCGAGTTTCATGGTGTTGCTCCCTTTCGCTCTTTGGAGAATACCAGGAGAGATTTTGCCAATGGGAGCATTGTCCAGCGCCAGGGCTGGCTGTCAAGGAGATTGAGATAATGCCGCCGGTTTCCTACTATTCCAACGTGACCCCTTCCCCCCGCGCCGGTATCCCCACATCTTCGAAGCCGCGTTTGCGCAAATCGTTCGCCAGTTTCGTCGAGTGCTCCAGATCGCCATGTACGAGGCGGACCTTCGCTCGCCCTGCCAGCGGTGCCAGCTGGCCCAGCAAATCATTGTGATCTGCATGCCCGGAGAAGCCCGTCAGATCGACGATCTCCGCCCATTTGTTCCACTTTTTGCCGTGGAAAACCACCGTCGGGCCGCGTTCACGGAGGCGATGGCCGAGGCTTTGCGGGGCCTGATAGCTGACCAACACGATGCTGGAACGCGGATCGTCGATGTGCAATTCAAGGTGACGAATGATGCGGCCCGCTTCACACATGCCACCGGAGGCGACCAGCACGCACGGCTCGTTGCGGCGGCTTAATTCCTTGCTTTCGGTCAGCGAACGGGCATAGTGGACCGCCCCGCGCGGGGCCTCCGCGAGGCGATGCAGCGTGTCGGGGGCCAAATGATCGGGATGTAACCGATAAACGTCGGCTAGCGATGCGGCCAGAGCGCTATCGACATACAGCGGAGCTCGCGGCATGCCGCCGCTTTCCATCCATTCTTGCAGATAGTAAACGACCACTTGTGCCCGGCCCAAACTGAAGGCGGGGATCAGCACCTTGCCGCCGCGCTTAATGGTGCGCGTCACGACGTTGGCCAAGGCCTCGGCGAGTTGCTCCAGCGGTTGGTGCGTGCGGCCCCCATAGGTGCTTTCACACAGCAGCAAATCCGCGGCAGGCAGGGGCGCCGGGGGGTGCAGAAACGGCAAGCCCGCCCGGCCGAGGTCGCCCGTGAAGCCAATGGTGCGGTCGTGGCTGTTGTTGCGAATTGCCAGGGAAATGGTCGCTGAGCCGAGGATATGTCCGGCATCAGCCAGCCGCAATTCCATGTCTCCCAGGAGTGACACGGGCTTGTCATAATCAACGGCGATGCATTGCTTGATGCTGCGATCCACGTCTTTTTGCGTATAAAGCGGCTGGCCGTAAACATCATCGGCAATGTCAATCACCCGGCTGATGGAGGCTTCCTCCTCCTGAATGCGGGCCGAATCGTGCAGCACCACCCGCAGCAGGTCACGGGTCGCGGGGGTGCAATAAATCGGGCCGTCGTAGCCCTGGCGCACGAGGTTAGGGATGTTGCCACAGTGGTCGATGTGGGCATGGCTGAGGACGAGCGCGTTCAAAGCGCGGGGGTCATAGGGCAAATAGGTATTGCGTTCGCGAGCCTGGCTGCGCGGGCCTAGATGCAGGCCGCAGTCCAGCAGGATTTTACGATCCCCGGCTTCCACGAGGTGCATTGAGCCGGAAACAGATTGTGCGGCCCCCCAAAACGTTACGGAGGGTTTTATGCTCTGCATATATCAATGATAGCGGCTTTGGGCCAAGCCGCAAGCGCCAGTGCTCCTTCCTTTGCCCCGCGGAACCCTGTATTGTAGAATTGCGTCGAAATGGGTGACGAGGTTCGCCCGCGTCGCCTGGCCTGGGTTGGGGGTAGCTTGCCGATGATCGAGGTCGTGCAGCTTCAATGCCCGCATTGTCGGAACGACCTGCGCGTGCCCGTCGCCTGGGCCGAGCAGCCGATGCGCTGCAAGTTTTGCCAGCAGGCCTTTCAGGCCCGCCGCCGGCCTGCTGTTGCCATTTCCGCCGTGACGGTTCCGCAAACGAATAACCCCGAGTTTCCCGTGGGCACGCCGGTGCGGTCGCCGGCGCCCCGCGCGGCCTCGCGCGGCAACTTTCCCATAAAAGCAATTGCAGTCGCCGGTTTGGTATTCGCCGGCGTGGGTGTGGCGGCCATCCTGATAGTGGTGGTCCTGGGTTCAGCGCTCCAGCAAATGTTCCACCCAAGCAGCGGCGGTCCCCAGGCCAAAATCGATAGCAATAAGGGCCCCGAAACGAGTCCCTCCGCCAAGGCCCCGCCGCCGGAGACAGCCAAAACCAATCCCGACACGGCCACCGGCAAAGTTCCGGTTACCACTGCCAAAGGCCCGGTAACGTCCAGCCGTCCGCCCCAGACTGACAAAGGGCCAAAGGTCACCAGCAAAGATCCGCCCGACAACCCCAAAAAGAAACCTGACGACCCCAAGAAGGAACCCGATCCGCCTGAAAAGCCGCCTGTAAACCCGACACTACAACATATTCTTGACGAAATCGCCTTGTTCCCCGCGGGCACGGGCGGCAAAGTGCCACGCCCCAACCCCGCTAACCTGCCAGCATTTCCCGCCAATGTCCTGGAGACTTACGCTCCGGGCTACATCAATATCATGGAATTCAGAAACCGCGAGGGCGAATGGCCTTTGCGAGCCAGCGTTGCCAAGACGATCGCAGCGCTCAATGAAAACGACCAGGGTTTCAAAAAGCTAAGCTTGCTCGACGGCAAACAATTTGCCGACCCCAAGCAGCTCATCGCCCTCAAAAACAAGGTCAAAAACGAACAGGACAACGTGGCTCAGAGAGCGTTGGTGCTCAAGGACATGGTCAAGGACCTGGTCGAGGCGGGTGAAAAGTATCGTGATGGCGAAACCAAACGCTGCCAGGCCTTGTTCGATTACGCGCTGCTCAAACTCAAAGCCCGCGTGATTCATGTGTATGAGTACAACTACACGCTTGCCCTGGTCCGGTCCGACAGCTTGGTGCCGTTGGAAGACGGCAACAGGGTTTACCGCCTGGTGGCCCAGGAGAAGGTGACCATCAACGAACCGTTCATCAAGCAATATGTCAAGGATTTGAAAAAAGG
>DASRAT010000072.1:0-7242 GCA_035638015.1 Gemmataceae bacterium
CCAGTCGGTTTGGCCCAACTCGCCGGCGGAGTTGACGACGAAGATGGGGCCGTAATCGCGGGTCCAAACGCGATCGGTGGGGAAGTGGAAAAAACGAACGCGGGTAATGTCCACGCCTGTTTGGGTCAGGAGAGCGAGGACCTCTGTCTCGGCGGTGTGGTCATTAACCAGGAGGTGGACCATTTCCGAGGCGTGCAGATGGCGCACGATCTCGGCGTAGACCCACGGGATTGGCTCGAATTTGCCGGGCCAATCGTCGCGCTGGTGCGGCCAGGCGATCCAGGTCGCCTGGTGGGGTTCCCATTCGGCGGGCATGCGCCAGGCGGCGTTGGAGGGGAACATTGGCATGCGAGTCGAGCTAATGAGTTACTAGATGCCCGTTGGCGCCCCAACTGGGGCCAATGCTTGTTTGGGAATTGCCTGAACCGGGGGCAACAGCACCGATTTCAAATCTTCTGTATCCGCCGTCACGATCTTGATGCCCTCTCGGGTCATTGCCAGAGTATGTTCCACATGAGCGCTCGGCATGCTGTCCTTGGTCACAACGGTCCATTGATCATTGAGCGTCCGTGTGTCGGCCCGGCCCATGTTGACCATCGGCTCGACAGCTAGCACCAGACCCTCTTCAAGTCTGAAATCCTGCTTCAACCGTGTCTCACGGCTGACAAAGTTCGGAACCTGCGGGCTTTCATGCATGATGCGGCCGATGCCGTGGCCGACGTAATTTTCGACAACGCTGTAGCCGGCGGTCAGCGCATGGCGCTGCATGATGCCCGCTACCTCGGACCACCAACGCCGCCGCGGCATTTCGTCGATGGCGATTTGCAGCACTTGCCAGGCGGTTTCCACGAGGCGGCGGCGCTCTGGGCGGACCTGGCCCACCATGATTGTCGCGGCGGCGTCGGCACACCAACCGTTGAGCTTGCAGGCGGTGTCAATCTTGACCAGATCGCCTTCCTTGATTTGGCGATTGCCCGGAATGCCGTGGACCACTTGCTCATTGATGGAAATGCACGTCGATGCCGGGAAGGGAGTGGTCGGGCCTTTGTAACCCTTGAATAATGGTGTTGCGTTATGGCCGCGGAAAAACGCCTCGACGGCCTGGTCGATCTCGATGGTGCGGACGCCCGGCTGGCATTTGTCGCGGCAGATTTGCAAGGCGGCGGCAACGAGCTTGCCGGCCTCGCGCATCAGACCGATCTCGCGTGCTGATTTCAGCTCGGGCGGACCTTGGTAATTTTGTTTGAACACAGCGAAAGTGACTCCCCGACGCGCGGTCCTTTGGACCGCGGCTAAACTGGCTTCAACGCCTTGATGATATTATTGTAAATGGTTTCGATGTCGCCGTGGCCGACAACTTCTCGGAGCAGGCCCTGGTTTTTGTAATGGTCCAGCAAATCGCCGTAGGTGGCGTGAAAAACTTTGAGCCGTTTGCGGACCGTCTGTTCCTTGTCGTCATCGCGCTGCATCAGTGCGGAGCCGCAAACGTCGCAGTTGCCGGCAACGCGCGGTGGGTTGAAACTGGTGTGATACGGCGTGCCACAGGTGCTGTTGGAACAAATCCAACGGCCACTCATTCTTTGCACGATTTCTTCATCATCGACCTGAAGCACCACCACGGCATCCAAACCCAGGAACTGCTGACGCAAAACCTGCTCGAACGACATCGCCTGCGGCAACGTCCGCGGGTAGCCGTCCATGACGAATTTCTCCGGGCGGTCGTCCCTGCTGAAAAAGTCGGCGATAATCTGATTGACCAAATCGTCTGGTACAAGCTGGCCCGCGGCGACGAACGGCTGCGCTTTGCGCCCCGCGGGCGTGGCCAGCCGAATGGCGTCGCGGAGCATATCGCCAGTGCCAATGTGTTCCAGCCCGAGCCGCTGGCACAGCAGTTTGGCCTGCGTGCCTTTGCCGCTTCCGGGCGGGCCGATGAGTATCAAGCGCATGACCCGATCACGATGGATTGGTGGCACCCGCCGAGATCACACGCGATCTCGACATTCACGGTGTCATTGTCGGAATCTGATGGCATAGACGCAATGAGCAAAATGGAAATACCGGTGGACGGTGGACAGTGAACGGTGGACAGCAAGTTCAATTACCACTCTCCTAACGCCGCTGAACCTCAAAGAGTGCCACAGCTTGACGGACGCCGTCTGGGTCTTCCCGAAAAGCAAGGCAAGCCTGACGTTCGTCAAGCAGTGCCACACCGCCGCTCACTGGCCACTATTCACCGTCCACTCCCTCGTTAATTTATGAAGAGTTTCTCATTCCTCCTGAACAATTGCGCCAGGTGTCCTATACTTAGGTGAGCGGTCTGGACCGTCCTTTTCAGGTGGGTAAGGCCAAATGCCTGCGCCAACCTCCATAGATGAATTGCTTGACTTGGTGCGCAAAAGCGGCGTGGCCGATGAAAAACGCATCGAAGCCCACGTGCAACGGCTGCGCGAAGAGGGTCAGCTACCCTCCGATCCCACCAAGTGCGCCGCGGCCCTGGTGCAAGCCGGGCTGCTGACCAATTTTCAGGCCGAGCAGCTGGTGCAGGGCAAATGGCGGCGTTTCACCATCGGCAAATATCGGGTGCTGGAACGTCTTGGCTCCGGCGGCATGGGCAGCGTCTTTCTGTGCGAGCACAAGTTCATGCGCTGCCGTCGGGCCGTCAAGGTTTTACCGACGGCCAAGGCCGCTGACCCTTCCTCTCTTGAACGATTCTACCGCGAAGGCCGTGCCGTCGCCGCCGTCGACCATCCCAACCTGGTGCACGCTTACGACATCGATCAGGACGAAAATCTCCATTTCATCGTGATGGAATATGTGGACGGCCCGAGCCTCCAAGACATTGTCCGCCGCAGCGGTCCCATCACGGTCGAACGTGCTTGCCATTACATCAGTCAAGCCGCCCAGGGTTTGCACCGCGCCAACATGGCGGGCCTTGTTCACCGCGACATCAAACCCGGCAATGTGCTCGTCGATCGCGAAGGCGTCGTCAAGATTCTTGACATGGGCTTGGCCCGCTTCTTCAACGACGAAGAAGACATGCTAACGCGGAAATATGACGAAAACGTGCTGGGCACTGCCGACTACTTGGCCCCCGAACAGGCCGACGACAGTCATACCGTGGACATCCGAGCCGACATTTACAGCCTGGGCGGCACGTTTTACTTTTTGCTGACTGGTAGAACGCCCTTTGGCGAGGGGACAGTGCCGCAAAAGTTGATGTGGCACCGCACGCGTCAGCCCAAACCGATCAATTCCTATCGCGGCGACGTAGCGGCGGAAGTGCAAACCATCATCGACAAGATGATGGCCAAGGAGCCGGAACAGCGTTACCAAACGCCCAGCGAGATCTCAGCGGCCCTGACAACATGGACGCAAGGACCGGTGCCGCCGCCGTTGGAAAACGAAATGCCACGACTGAGCCCGGCCGTTAGCGGCGCCGCCGCTGGCTCGGACGATCCTGGTTCGGGAGTGGCCAAGAAATCATGGTTAGTGGCCGGCGCAGCCGCGGAACCCGCGCCCACCATAGTCGCCAAGGGGGCCTTTTCGCCCTATGGCAAGCCTGGCGATGGCAGCCGGGCCAATCCTGCCGCACCGCTCTCCCCGCGACCCAATCGGGGCACCAAGCTGCCCGCTTCCACGAAACCACCCTCGTCTCCGCGCCTGGCGCCCGCTTTGACCAGCGAGGAACCGTGGGCAGCCGTGGGTTCCGACACAGCCAATCCATCCGCCAAAGGCGACACGCCGCCGCAGGTGCCGGCCAAATCGCGGACGGTGTCACCCATCCGCTGGGGCTTGCCAAGCACCATTTCCCCGCGTGTGTTGATGCTGGCTTCGGGTGGCATGCTCCTGCTCATGGTTCTCTTGGCAGTTTCTGTTGTCGCCGTCGTCATGGGCGTGCGCGGCCGTGCTGATACCCGGCAAACATTGAGCGTCGGCAGAAACGGCGCCTTTAACACCGTTGCCGCCGCCTTGGCCAAAGCTAAATCGGGCGACCGCGTTGTGCTCCTCGACAGGGAGCATCGCGAAGCTCTGACATGGGCCGGCGGCGATTTGGTGGACGTTCAAATCCAGTCAGCCGATGGCATTGCGGTGGTGTGGCTGCCACCCACTGGCGGCGGTGAAATAGATGCGCTATTGCAATTGAACAATGCAAAGGGCTTCCACATCAAAGACATTCGCTTCAGCGGCGAACACCGCGTCCGCGATTTGCTCCGTTTCACCGGCATTTGCCCTGGCCTCCATGTAGAAAACGCAACCCTGGACGGTTTCAATCAGGCAGCCATCGTGGTGGCTAACTGTACAGGGACGCAAGGCAGCCCGGTTCTGTTGACTGGCTTGACAACGTCCACCGGCGGCAAATCAGCAGACACCGCCATCCTATTCGACGCCGGGCCGGTGCAACCGCCCACCAATGAGCACATCAAGGTAAGCAGCAACTGCCGCCTCGACGGTTCCTTCGGCCACGGCCCTATATGGTTCAAAAAAGAGCGTTCCAGCACCGTTATCGTGCCTTGATCCCGCTCTGAGCACGAGAAAAGCTTGCACGGCCAGGCTTTGCACGGTAAAAATGCTACACGGACATGGTGCCCCGGAGCAATCGGCGATGGACGACATCGGCGGCGATTTCACCCTGTTGATGGGCCGCGTTTTGGCGGGCAGCGACCGAGCGGCGAAGGCCCTACTCGATCGCTATGGCCCTCAAATCCGTCTGGCGGTGCGCCGCCGCCTCAATCAGCAAATGCGCACGCAGTTTGATTCCCTGGACTTCACCCAGGACGTTTGGGCCTCCTTTTTCGCCAACCCGCCGACACTCAGCGCCATTTGCGGTCCTAGCGACTTCGTTGCCTATTTGGAAGCCATTGCCAAACACAAGGTCATCGACGCTACGCGGCGGTATCTGGTTGGGCAAAAGTGCAATATCAACCGTGAGGTCTCCCTCGAGGACTCGACGCTGGGTGTTGGCACCACTCTGGCAGCGGCGGAACCGACGCCGAGTGAAATCGTATCGCGGCGGGAGCAACTGGACCGATATTTGATTGAACTGCCCATCGTTTATCGCCGCATTCTGGTTTTGCTGTGTGAAGGCGAGAAACCGCCTGCGATTGCGAAGGAACTGGGCATTAAATTGCGGTCCGTGCAAAGGATCATCGCTAAACTCTTGTCGAGGGGAGATGCCTGATGTCCGCCAAACCTCGGACGACGGTTAGCGAGCGCGTCGTGGACGACGCAACCCTGGATAGCCCGGACCAATGGCTACCCGATTGTGTCAAGGAGATGCTGCAAAACGCTGCCGCAGCGGCGCCGCATTCGGGAGGCGCCGAATCCGACAAAACGGCGCAGGTGACTGCCGCCTATGAAGAATTCTCGCGCCGCCTCGAAGCCGGCGATGCAATGGACGCTGACGATTTTTGCAGGCAATTTCCCCATTTGTACAGTTCGCTTGCCGGCATGATCCGTTGCCACAGCTTCTTGGCCAAAGAAGAGCTTTTGAAAATTGCCAACGAACAAAAGCTATTTCCCAAGCCCGGCGACGTTTTCCTTGGCTTCAAGTTGACCAAGGTATTGGGGCGCGGCGGCTTTGCCCGCGTGTACCTGGCGAATGAGCAAGCCCTTGGCAATCGCGTGGTGGTGGTCAAGATTTCCAAGGGCGGCGACGCCGAGGCCGACACGCTCGGTCCCATCAACCACCCCAACATTGTGCCGGTGCATTCCGTGCAGGTTGATCCGGTCAGCGGACTCACGGCGGTGTGCATGCCGTATTTTGGCAGCGATACGCTGTACAACATTCTCGATTGCCTTCATGTGGTCGACGCGGCGCCTTGTGAAGTCCAATCTGCGCCGGCCGCGGAAGCAACGCGCCAAAACAAGCCGCCCGTCCAGGAAGCGGCCTACATTGACAACATTCGGAAAATCGGCATCCAACTGGCAGACGCTTTGCATTTCATTCACCAGCGCGGCATTTTCCATCTGGACCTCAAGCCGTCCAATGTGCTTTTGACGGCGGACACCCGGCCCATGCTGCTGGACTTCAACCTGAGCAATGACGCACGGGCTGAAGGGTCGCGTGTGGGCGGCACCTTGCCTTACATGTCGCCCGAGCAGCTCTTGGCCACGGATTGCGAGCCTATGCCCGATTCCACCATGCTCGACGCCCGCAGCGATTTGTATTCGCTTGGCGTCATGCTTTACGAGATGCTGACCGGTAAACATCCCTACGATCCACTTTCTTTGAATGTCAAGCCGGACGACCTCCGCGTAGAACTGCTTGCCAAGCAGCGCCGCGGCATTGTGCCCATCCGCCGCCTGAATCCCCTGGTGAATCCCAAGCTCGCCCGCGTGGTGGAGAGTTGCCTGGCCTACAATCCGGAAGACCGGCCCGGCAGCGCCAGCGACCTGGTTATGGCGTTGCTGAAGGCACAATCCACCTGGCGGGTGGCGCGGCGGTGGCTGGGAAGCCATCGCTGGTTGACCGTCGCCGCGGCTTGCGTGGTGCTGGCGTTCGCAGGCACGGCCGCGGCCTGGTCGTCGCTGCATGAACCTGACCAAGAGCGGCGTTTGCGACTGGCCGAAACCGCTCTTGCAAGGCAAGATTACAAAGAGGCAATCAAGCAATACACTGCCATGCTCGACAACGAGCCTCATCGCTTCGATATCCTGATGGCGCGGGCGGGGGCTCAAATGCGCCTGGGCGGATCGGACAGGTATTATTACACTGCGGCTCTTTTCGACTTTGGGCTAATGGAATCGCTGAAGCCGTGCGCGGAGGTCTATGTGGCCCGCGGCTATTGCCAGCTGCTGATGCACGCACCTTTGGACAGGGCGATTCAGGATTTCGAAAAAGCGTTGCAACATGGCTACGAAACGCCGGAAATCCATACTAATCTTGGCTATTGCCATTTGCAACTCGACCAACACGTTAAGGCCGAAGAACACCTTGGCAGGGCGCTGATCCTCAACCGAAAACTGCCTGCCGCGCTCCACAATCGGGCCATGTTGCGCTTGTCTAAAGTGGTCGCAGATATTGGCGTGGTCGCGCCGTTTCGCCAAGAGCCACCGCTCGCCGACGCCGAGAAATATCATGAACAAGGCCTTGCCTTGCTACAGGAGGCCAGAAACGACATGCTCGACGCACGGAAGCATGGCGGTGCATCGCTGGAATGGTACACAAACGCCGCCCGCATTTGGGGCATGGCGGCAGCCTACGACTCCGTGTACACGGATGATGCTTTCAAATACATGACA
>DASRAT010000073.1:0-6378 GCA_035638015.1 Gemmataceae bacterium
CGCTGCCCCAGCGCGGCGCAGCCCAGGCCAACGCGCCCCTGCCCGATATTTTGGACCAAACCATCGAAATGAAGCTCTTCCAACAACCAGATCTCACGCTCAAAGGCCTTTTGGACGTGATTCAGCAAAATTGGAAAACGAGGGCAAGAAACTGCCGATTTTCATCGACATCCATGCCTTTAAAGTGGCAGACCCGGATTTTACGGCCAACATTTACGAGACCAAGGTCAGATTCCCTGAATTCCCGCTTGAACTGAGCATCTCGACTGCTATACGCCTTGCCTTGTCAAAAGTTGCAACCAAGAATGCGACGTTCGTGGTTATGCCCGATCATGTGCTGATTACCACCGTGGAAAAGACCGCAAAGAAATGATGACTGCTTGCAAAAGGTGAGGCTAATATGCCATCTTGCTCATTGGCGCGGCCCGCCTTCCACCTTACAATCCACCTTTGCAACGCCCTTTCCGTCACCTCCAAGTCGCCTCTCTTAGCGACCATTCGTACAGGGAGCGCCGGCGATGTTCAAACCGTTCAAGTGGACCTTGGTGGTTGCCGTGGCATTAGCCTTTCTCGGTGCCATTGTGCCCACAATGGTCTCAATTGCCAAACAACCAGGCACTGGCCAAGAGAAGAAAGTTCAACCCCCGCCTGATGTCAAAAAGATTTTGGCGGAGAAATTCGACGTAATTGGCTTCCGAGCGCCTGGCTTGACGTTCAAGGAATTCCTGGGGTTAGTCCAACTTCGCTTGGATGCAAAAAGCAAACAAATGTGGATTGTTGTTGATTTCAAAGCTTTTGCCAATGGAAACCCGGCGATCGATAAGGCTGACATCAATGACACCAAAATCCAATTTCCTGATCCACCGGCAATTATGACATTGGCCGAATTGCTTGAGCATGCGCTCGCCCAAATTCCGTCCAAAAACGCAACCTATGTCGTCATGCCCGACCATGTTTTGATAACAACCCTCGCGGAATCCAAGTCCATGATTGATCGGAAAAAATAAGCGTCTTACCAGCTTCCAACTCACGGATCGTGTCTAGCAGTTTCTCCGACCAGCCCGACAACAGGTGCGTTCGGTCGTCGCCTGGCCGCAACTGACTTTGGGCGTGGCCGCTCAACTTAACGAAGTGCACGAAACAGTCCTTGTTCACGGCCTGACGGTAACGGTCGATTGCATCGTAGCCTTCTTGCCGAAGTATGCTTCCCATATTCATGTCGCAGTTCTGAGCAGTGCCGTTGTCACCCTGCGCGTAACAGCACAAGTCGGACAAGAAGATGATCCGGTCAACGTGAATCTTCCGCTTTGTGATGTCATCAAAACCGAACCAAAGGCTGGTTTCGGTGCTTTGACCAGCGCCCGCGCCAATCTTGAACTGCGGGATGGCCAGGGCACCGTGCTCGCTGCGCAGGGTCGAAAGCACGCTGCCACTTTCCACAACGTCAATGCCTGTCAACAAAAACAGCCGGCTGTCCACTCGTGACAACCGGCCGTCAAAGTCGGGACAAGAGGATTTGAACCTCCGACCTCACGGTCCCGAAGCGAGGGGACACTTTCGCCAAAAAGTCTGAAAACCCCTGAGCTGCCTTGATTTTACGGGAAACCTGTTCGATTTGCAAGCCATAGCGTTCTGTGTCAAATTGTCGCAAAAATACCCAGTACAACAGGGTTTTTCCAGTACAAGTCCAGTACAGTCCAGTACGCGTGGCCTTGAACGAACTGGACGAAAAGGCCCTGAAGGCGAATCCCGGGATAGTTCAGAGCACGGTGCTTCCCAAGATCGCGCCCAACGTGGACCCAGCAGACCTCAATGCCGTTCAAGCACTCCAGCTCTGCCTTGAACGCATCGCGTCCTCTTCGACGCCGAAGGAGAAGAAGGCGACCTATCTGCTCTGGGTCATGCACATCGTTGGCGATCTGCATCAACCCCTTCACAGCACCAGCCTCTAAAGCCGCGGACGTTTTCAAAAAGCGGGCGGAGACCGAGGCGGCAATTCGATCAAGACCAAGCAAAGCGGCAACCTGCATTCCCTGTGGGATGGCCTGCTCGGCGCCGGCGGCGGCATTGCTTGAGCCTTAGGCACGTTCGGGAGTCAGCCTGGAAGTGTAGTATGATTTTCTTGTACAAAAAACAAAAGTGGCAATGCGAATCTCTAAATCCCAAGCACATCCAAAACCCGGATTCGGCATGGCGAACATTTTGCTGATCGACGACGACGCGGACCTGCGGCAATTCCTCCAGGACGCTCTGAGGCAGCGCGGTCATCACGTAGAGGGGCTTGAACGCGCCGACCGTGGCGTGGACGTTCTGGCCACCGGCGAATTTGATCTCGTTCTGGTGGACCAGCACATGCCCGGACTGTCTGGCAGCGAATTTCTTCAGGTGCTGCGCAAAAAGGAGATCCGGATTCCCGCTATCCTCATGACCGGGCTCGCCAAGGGGACGCTCGTCGAGCCCATGAGAAAACTCGATGCCTTTGTCGTTGGCAAGCCGGCCGGCGGTTTTGCGGAATTCCTGAAAGAGCTCGACCTGGTGCTGGACGACGCACTGCAAGGCGAGGCGGAAATCCTGGCATCCCTGAAACGCACTGTTGATGTCGCCCTAAAGGCCGGCAAGACCAGCCTGTTCTACTATTTGCGCGGGCTGCTCAATCGCGAGCTTTTTTTCCGGGTCCAGGCTGAGATCAACGGCAATCAGCAGGAAGCCAAACGCATCCTGGGCGTTCCGCTGAGCAGGCTCCTGGAAGCGGAGCAACCGCTCAGCATGCGAACCGAGGCGCTGTTGTTCATCGCCAATCATCCGGAACTCAGCGTCAATAAGATTGCGGATCGGCTGGATGTTTCCAAGTCCAAGCTTTACCGTGATCCGATCATCAAACGGGCATTAATGGACCGAAAAGATAGCGGCACGCCACCCCACGGCTACACAACTGCTGAAGGTGAAGTGGAAGCCTGGGACGACGAATAGCCGCACCAGCGCCGCCTCAAGAATATTTTTGATACACTTTATTGGACACCTCTTTTTGTAATCCGTTCACATCAAATGACTTATGGTTCGCGAAGTGAAACAGCCGCGAGACACTCTCCCCCAAGGATAGAGAGTCCGCCGGCAAGGTCACGTCTAGCCGCCGGCAGCCAACCAGAAATTGGAGTCTCGCCATGCAAGCAGTCATTCACCCGCGGTTCACGAAGATCAATTCCTCGGCTACTCAGAACAAGGGCACGCAGTCAAAATCCGCGACGCCCGCCAACAACGAGAAAAAGACCGGCAGACGGTTCCTCGATTTCCTCAGGGCCACATTGTCGGCGTCGGCGATCTAAATGACCGAGCCTTGCGCCGGTTCACACAGACGTCGATGAACAACGAACCAGAGTGGCGACACCGCTAGGTTAGCGCTAGCGGCCAAACATACCAATGCCGCACCGCTAGCGCTGGGGACATCAAATGCCCACCAAAACCAAGAATCTCGTCAGCATCTCCTGGGATCCCATTACCCGCATCGTCGGCAGCCTCGGCATCCACACCAAGATCGACTTTGCCAACCAGCGCGTCGTCGAATGCCGCAGCACCTCGTCCATCTTTCGCGGCTACAGCATTTTCCTGAAGGGCAAGGATCCGCGCGACGCCCATTTCATCACCAGCCGAATCTGCGGCATCTGTGGCGATAACCACGCCACCTGTGCCTGCTACGCTCAGAACATGGCCTTCGGCATTCGGCCTCCCGCGCTGGCGGAGTGGATCATCAATCTCGGCGAAGCCGCCGAGTACATGTTCGATCACAACCTGTTTCAGGACAACCTGGTGGGCGTTGATTTTTGCGAACAGATGGTCAAGGAAACCAATCCGAAAGTACTTGCCAAGGCGGAAAAGACGCTGGCGCCCCACGCCGACTTGCACGGCTTCCGCACCATCGCCGACATCATGCGGGCGCTCAATCCGTTCAAGGGGGCATTTTACCTCGAAGCTTTGCAAATGAGCCGGCTCACACGCGAGATGTTCTGTCTGATGGAAGGCCGGCACGTGCATCCCTCCACACTTTATCCGGGCGGCGTCGGCACGGTGCCGTCGGTCCAGCTCTTCACCGATTACCTCGTTCGCCTGATGAAGTACATTGAGTTCATGAAAAAGTCTGTGCCGCTGCACGACGACCTGTTCGACTTTTTCTACCAGGTGTTGCCGGGGTATGAAGAGGTCGGCCGGCGGCGCGTCCTCCTGGGGTGCTGGGGTTCGTTCAATGATCCCGACGCTTGTGATTACACCTATGCCAACATGACGACGTGGGGCCGGCGCATGTTCGTCAGTCCCGGTGTCGTCGTCGACGGCAAGTTGATCACCACGGACCTGGTGGGCATAAACCTTGGCATTCGCATTCTGCTGGGCAGTTCCTTTTACGAGGATTGGCAAGACAGCGAGACCTTCGTCAAAACCGATCCGCTCGGCAATCCCGTGGACAAGCGTCATCCGTGGAACCAGACCACGCTGCCCAAGCCGCAGAAACGCGATCTTGACGGCAAGTACACCTGGGTAATGTCGCCGCGCTGGCACGACAAGCGGTTGGGCAAGCTGCTGGCGCTTGACACCGGCGGCGGCCCGCTCGCGCGTTTCTGGGTCACGGCGTTGGCTGGCCTCGTCGACGTCGGCTACGTCAAGGCGACCGGGCACAGCATCGAAATCAATCTGCCCAAGACAATGTCATTGCCGGAAACGCAGTTTGTGTGGACGATCCCGCGCTGGAGCAACACCCTGGAGCGCAACCGGGCACGGACCTACTTCCAGGCATATGCGGCCGCACTGGCGCTGCATTTTGTCGAGATGGCGATCGCGGAAGTGCACGCCGGCCGGCTCAAGACATCGACCCCGTTCAGCGTGCCGGAGGACGCGATCAGCTGTGGTTTCCACGAGGCTGTGCGCGGCGTACTTTCTCACCACGTGGTCATCCGCAAGGGCAAGATCGCCAATTACCATCCGTACCCGCCGACTTGCTGGAATGCCAGCCCACGCGACGCCGACGGCACGCCCGGCCCCTACGAGGACGCCGTCCAGAATACGCCGATCTTCGAGGAGAACGACGCGGACAATTTCAAAGGCATCGACATTATGCGCACCGTCCGAAGCTTTGATCCCTGCCTCCCGTGTGGCGTTCACATGTACCTGGGTGACGGCAAGGAGATAGAGGTCGCGCATTCGCCGACGTTTGGGCGAGTTTAGCGGCGCCGGAGTATCAACCATGGGTAGCGCTCAATTCCAGCAGCGCATGCAGCGCATCGAGGAACTGATCGCGGCCCTCCAGGAGCACGGCAATCCCGTGGTGCACGCCTCGGCCGTCGAAATGGTTCGCGCCCTCCTGGACGTTCATCGCGCCGGACTGGCACAGACGCTGGAGCAAATTGCAAAGCAGGGTGAGCCGGGCCAGGCGATCCTGAATGCACTTCTGCAAAACGAACTGTTCAGCCGCTTGCTGCTCTTACACGGACTTCACCCCGTGGACTTGACAACGCGGCTCCAACAAGCGCTCGACCATTCGCGGGGCTGGTTGCGCGCGCATGGCGCCGAGGTGGAACTGGCACGGGCGACGCATGAAGTCGTGGAGCTGCGCCTGCGCGGCGGCAGTGCGGACGTTCATCGCCTGCTTGAGCAGGCGATTCTCACGGCGGCGCCCGATGTTTTGTGCATCGAGTTCGTCGATGCAGAAACTCTCTCGACCCGTTCGCTATCACTGCCGATGGTTTAGGTTGTTGAGGAGGTTGGTGCGCTCATGAAAAATGACAATCTCGATACGCTCGCAGCGCCGTCAACCTATGAAGCGGCCGAAGCAATCTTGCAAAAGCTCTCGGGCAGCGCTGCCGATTCCCTGTGGGACGAACTGTTCCAGGACCAGGCGGTGCTGCTATTGAAAAGCCTTGCGCCCGGCTTCATGCCAGACCCGGGTCCCCCGCCACGTCAGGCCAAGCCCGTCATGCCAGGTCACTCAGATCCCACTGACGATCTGCAGGAATCGCGCGACGAACTGCGCACGTTGCCGCGCTTGTCGGAAGAGACATTGTTCAACGTGCTGGAGACAGCTCCCGACGCCATTGTGGTGATCGACAATCGCGGCAACATTGTTCGCGTCAACGCCCAGACGGAAAACATCTTCGGCTATGATCGCCAGGAGATGGTTGGCAAGAAAGTGGAGATGCTGGTGCCGATCCGCAACCAGCACGGACATGTGGCGCTGCGGCGCGGATACTTCAAGGACCCCCATGTTCGTCCCATGGGGGCAGCCGAAATGCCGCTATTCGGCCTGCGCAAGGACGGCAGCGAGTTTCCTGTGGAGATCAGTCTCAGTCCGCTTCAAACCGACGAGGGCCTGCTGGTCACCAGCGTCATTCGCGA
>DASRAT010000074.1:0-2912 GCA_035638015.1 Gemmataceae bacterium
CCGCGGTATTTGATGAAGCGGGCGCTGCCGTCGGCTAGCGTGTAATTGGACCCGCCGTTGCGGGCATTCTTTTTCGCATTGGCGGAGTGACGGCTGCGCTCGATCTGGTCCCGATCATCCCCATCGAAAGCGTCCATATAGAAATGGCCGGATTCAGTTTTCTTTTCCCCGAAAATAATCGTGTCCGACGGCAATCGGATGACATTCTCCGGCACCGGCGACGCCCGGTTGTCCGTGTGCAGGATTTCGAGATAATAATCATTGAAGCCATTGATGAGGTAGCTGCGCGGCGCGCGGTCCGCGGCATAACGATTCTGGTCAATCCCGAACGTCGCCGGGTTGGTCCCGTCGGTGGGGCACCGGAGCACGCGCAAAGTTTTGTAATAATCCAAGAGTTGCGCGGGCCACCGCTTGGTGTCCGTCTCCGGCGGATACAGGCCGTTGTAATCGCCGGCATACATCACCAGCGACAGCCCCAACTGCCGCATGCTGGTCTGGCAATAAGTCCGGCGCGAATTTTCCTTGGCGCGAGCCAGCGCCGGCAAAAGTATCCCGGCCAGGATCGCGATGATGGCAATCACCACCAGCAATTCAATCAAGGTGAACGCCGATGAGACAAAGCGAGTCGAGGTCGGACGGTCCTGGTTGACTTGCCGGATTTTCGGCCCAACACAAAATGAGAAACGATCAATCTTCTTCATGGAGTTCTTGACTGAATGATCGCGCATTCGGTGCGAGATGTCGAGTCACGGTCCAATTGTGCCGCTACTTCACGAAAGCGTCGAAATGCGCTACCGGAAACGCTGACTACATAGGGCAGCGTGTCGAGAAATTCGAAATAGCCCCGCACACCCTTATTGCGATAAATTCTAATGAACTCGTATCTGGCGCATCCAGTCCCATAGGGATGAAATGTCTGTAGCAACGTTGACTCGAATCGGCCAAGCCCCAGCGGGGCGAAATGGTCGGTCCCGGCTCCCCGTGTGCGCACACGGCTTCGATGCCGCCTGGACATTCCGCCCCGTTGGGGGAATGGCACTTAATTAAGACCTAAAACTCGTTTTCCCAAACGTTTACGGCGGGGAGGATTGGGCAGGGTTTTGAAAATAAAGCGGCGACTGAGAACCTGCATTTGCCGCAAGAGGTCTTGAAGCTCGTGCCAGTTGTCGATCGCTTGTTTTAGTGCCTCGTACTGTTCCTTGGAAAGAGCCACCGAAACGGTCTTGGCTTTGACTTTGCGTGTCCACTGATAACAGGGACCGCCGGCGCCGGGCCCACGGTCCTGAACGTAGCCGTTGCTGATCCATCCTAGGGTGCCCAATCGGGCGCGCAGCCGGTCATATTCGGCCTGGATCTGTTTGCTCTTCGAGTCCATGAATAAGAAGGGTAGCATGCGCGTCAATAAGGCGGTATATATACCGCCCTATGCTTATGACTGACACCCCTTTCTTTCCTTCTTGGAAGTGCCGACTGGCCCCCATGCGCCAACGCTTGGCCAATGCCCTCGCCCAGTTTCGCGCCTGCACCCTCTGCCAGTTGGAGAATCGCTTCAGCTCGCTCCTGCCCTCCTCTCTCTTTGTCAAAGCCGCCAGCGGCACCAACAGTCGGGACAGCATCTATACTCAATGGCGCACCTTCTGGTGTTTTCTGTGGCAGTGCCTCAATGTCGGGACTCCCGGACGCGAGGTCGTACGCCAATTGCAGGCCCTTCTGGAACTCGGTGGTGCCGACCCCATCAGTTCGGAAGATGGCGCTTACTGCATCGCCCGCCAGCGTTTGCCGGAGACTTTGTTCACGCAGGCCTTGCGCACCACGGCGGCAGCTGGCGACCAGATCGCCACCGCGGCGGCCTTCCTGGCCGGCCGGCCGGTCAAACTGGTGGATGGAACCATCGTCACGCTGCCGGACACGCCGCAAAACCAGGAGGCCTATCCCCAGGTTTCCACCATGAAGAAGGGTTGTTCGTTCCCCATCATGAGAGTCGTCGCGATCTTTTCGCTGCTCAGCGGAGCCATCCTGGCCGCAACCTGCGGCAGCCACTACGTCTCCGAGTTTCGGCTCTTTTACGACCTTTTGGCGCATCTGGCCCAAGGGGACATTGTGATTGCCGACCGGGGCTTTGGGAATTATCCCCTCCTGGCGCTGCTGCTTTCGATGGACGTCGATCTAATCGCGCGCTCCTCACGCAAGATTGATGGTCGGCGCAGACGCAAACGACTGGGAAAAAATGATTGGCTGGTGAGCTGGAAGAAATCCGCCAATCGTTCGGCCGTTATCCCCAAAGACCAGTTTGACGGATTTCCCGCCGAACTGACAGTGCGCATCGTGCGCGGCAGTCTCCATCAAAAGGGCTTCCGAGTTCACCAGATCACGGTGGTGACTACCTTGCTCGACCCTCAGAAGTATCCCGCCGCTGACATCCTGCGTGCCTACCTGCGGCGGTGGCGGATGGAAATGTGCCTGGACGACATCAAAACTACTCTGAGCATGGCCATGCTCAGTTGCAAAAGCCCGGCTATGGTGCGCAAGGAAATGTTCATGCACCTCATTGTCCACAACCTCATTCGCTACACGATGGCCTACGCGGCGACCCAACACGGCGCCGATCTCGAACGCTTGAGTTTTAAGGGGACGGTGGATGCACTGCGCCAGTTCACGCAGGCCATGGCTCAAGCACGCTCCAAGAAGAAGCGGTGCGACCTTTGGAATTATCTCTTGCGCATCTTGGTCAGTGATTTGGTTCCGGATAGGCCCGGACGAGTTGAGCCCAGAGCCATAAAACGCCGCTCTAAAAAGTATGACCGGCTCAACGTTCCCCGACACCAATACAAAGATCGCCCGAAACGACATGCGCGTCGTCGCCTCTCACGCCTCCGCCGATTGGGCCTTCGTTAATTAAGTGCCATTCCCCC
>DASRAT010000075.1:0-2591 GCA_035638015.1 Gemmataceae bacterium
TCATGGCCAGCTCGAACACCCAGCGGGTTTTCGCCAACCATTCCAGGAAATCGATGTAAATGGAGAACTGCAGCGGCGCATACTCGAAGTTGGCGATCGTGCCCCAGGGAGCAACACCCGTCCACCAGCTGGCGCCTTGCAGCTTGGCCAGGCCGGCGGCGCCGTAGATGATGCATGCGTGGATTTGAATCAGCCGCATTGCCAGGTTCGCCGAAATCGACGGCGTCAAGGGCGGCACGGGCAACCCTCGGCGCCGGGCCCACCATTTGGCAATTAGCCGATCGACGGACAGGGCCGCTCCGCTCGGGCCGATCATTAAATAAAGGAGCAAGACCGCCATCATGGTGTCCACGCCGAACACAGACACCGGCGCCCGGTGCACGTAGCTCAGCGCGCCGACCCAGGTCAATACGCTCGTGAGCCGTGTGCCCAGGCCGATCATGAACATAAAACTGCACAACATGATGCCGCCGTGGACGACCACCATCCAGAAGGGGTCGGTGACGTGAAACCATACCGACCAGATGGCCTGGCCCTTGGACATCAGTTGCCGCGGATCGATGCCCCAGCGGGCGCGGTATTCGTCGTAGCCTTTCGCCTCCTCCGTTGTCTTGGGGTAAGGCAGTGGCGGCGGCATGCCCCATTTCTTGATGTACTCCAGTTGGTAGGTCTTTTCGTCTTCCGACGCGGGCGGCCCGTAATTGGTGTCGTTCCAGCCGAAGGGAACGCGCACCACGGGGGCATCGCGATATTGTTCCCGCCGCAGTTCAAGGTCGAGCCAGGCATTGGGGCCGACGATGTCGGCGAGGTCCCAGCAATACACGACCAGGGTGTAAAACGTGATCAGACCGGTGAGGATGCGTATGGCGCCCAGCACCGTCGGGTCCGCCGGCGTGAACCAAAAGCGGCTCCAGGAGGCACTGGCGCGGGCCAATCGTGATTCGACAAGAAGCGAGCGCATAGGGGTTTGGTCTATTTGTTGAGGGGTGAATGACGCGAGACAAGGGGCGAGGGCAAGACCCATTCGGCGTCGCCTGCGTGCTTGATGAAATAGCACTTGAGGCGCGACTTGGGATCTTCCTCGGCTTCCCGCATGATCGGCAACAGCCAGTACAGGAACGGGTCTTGCGGATCGAGCAGCTGGCCGTTGACGTCGTATTTGCCCACGTAATACGGCAAGAAATAGATCCAGTCGCGTGGGTCGGCGCCGCGGGCCATGCCTTCGGCAAGCAGAATGCGATGCTGCACCCGGTAGATTTTGACTGCCACGGGTTTGGCGCTGGCATTGGTGGGATGTGCCTGCGCCAGCACATGGCGAGCGTAGGCCCCCAATAACTGGCGGCCGCCGGCCGTGGGCATTTGGTAATTGAGCTGCATTTCCGGGTGCAGCGGCACGTCCAGTGAGTTTTTCGCGATTTCCAAGCCCAGTTTGGCCTTTTGCATCGGCAAATGCTGGAAACGCCGCATTGCGAAGGGCGCCACATCGCTCTCGCCCTTGGCGTTGGGCAACATCCAGGGCACCGGCTCAACGCGGGCGACGTTTTCCGTCAGGGCCAGGCGACGGGTGTATTGCAAGCTCGCCCAGTATTTGGGCGTGCCGTCGTCATCCATGCTGGGAAGTTTGACCCAGCGCGGATTGGCGTTTTCGTATTCGATGCGAAACCACAGCTGCGAGGCCGGTCCTGGCTCGGGCGAGTAAAAGCGGTAGGCATTGTTCAAATACATGAAGTCGATGTAGGGCCGGAAGATCCAGTGCTGCGACTGAGCGAAGATCCACGGTCCCGGCTGAGCGCCGATGACGACGCACAGGATGGCGGCAAAGTGAAGGACAATCAACGTACTGACGGCGATGCGCCGGATCACAGAACTGGCGGCGACGAGCGGCGCGGCCAGGAGCGCGACGGCTGCCACCACGGCCAGGAACAGGCGAAACGAATCCCACGCATCGGAGAAATTCGGGCCCCAGTACAAGGCCCAGGAAGCCAACAGGGCCGCAACGCCGCCTTGCGTCACCAGCACCGCTGTTTCGAAGCGCTCATCTAATGTGTCGCGGGCGCCGGCCCGTTGCACCAGCTGAAAGGCGGAGTAAGCGCACCACGGCACGGTCAATAGCCAGAGCAGCAACGTGCCTCCGACGTCCCCCGGCAGGGAGCCACGGCCGCCGAGTTTCAGAACTACCCAGGCGCTGACGCCCAGGGCCAAGAGCACATGCACGCCGGCCACGGCGTAATACGCCCGAAAGCGCATTGCATCGGAAAGTTCATTCAAGCCATCCGCGCGGCCGATCGCGCATCGAATCCAAATGGCGCCGCCCGCGGCCAACACGCCCACAGACAGCAATGTGACCTGGACAGCGTCCAGCGGCACTTGTTCATCGTCGCACAGGCGGGCCCAGATGAAGGCGGCGCCCGTGGCGAGCAGTGCGAGCAGCATCAATCGCCAGGGATGCAAGATTCCGGGCCGAGAAGTGGGAGTGGATGGCATGTCGCCTTGTACATCAATCATGGAAGTCGCGTCTCCCTTCCGCCCGGCCGAGTGAGGTGTCGCGGCAAGGCGCCGGTCGCAAAAAGGCAAGCTGCCAATGTATGAAG
>DASRAT010000076.1:0-4591 GCA_035638015.1 Gemmataceae bacterium
GCACTTCGCTGAGGGCGGTCCACGCCTTTTCGCGTGCGGCTTGATAGCGAGTGGCTTGCTCTTGCTGCCCGGTCAACCAATAGGCTCGCAGCGCTGCCACTTGCACACGCAGCAATCCCGACAATTCGCGAATGCGTTCCACATCATTTTTCTCTTCCGCGCCGAGATCGGCCTTGGCGAGCTTGTCGAGTTGTTTGTCCACCACATTCATCAGGCTGACGACCGTCGCCAGCATGTTGTTGGCTTGTTCCTGGCTGTAACCCTCCTTTTCGACGGCGTCGGCGAGCATGCCGATGTTGAGGTAGCTCTGGTAAAGATGGGCGGCACTGAGGCTACCGAGGGTTTCGAGCATGCGGTCGTTGGGCGTTTTGGGCGAGGCATCATTGGATACCGTGGCGGGTGCGCTGCCCCGGTTGGCGAAGATGAAGCCGGCGGCGATACCCACAATCAACAGGGCGGCTGCGCATGAGATAAACCAATACTTGCGGCTAGCGGCTGCCGGCTTTCGGCTATCGGCCTTAACGGTGCGAGGCGCCTGGTACGGCGTGCCGCGCGGGTATTGATTGACGGTTGTGTTTCGCATGGGACTCTCCTGATTTCAAACCGCTGGGAAGAGGGGCGGGAGGCAAGGGGCGGTCCCACGGAACCGCCCCCTCTCAGAGCGGCGCCACAAGGGCCAAAATCCCCTCACCTCCTGCCCCTCCCCCAGCGTGGTAAGGGCGACGCCAGGGTCATTTCTTTTTGCTTACCGATGTCGCGGTATGAGTTCCTGGACGATGCTGACCGACTGATGCGCCGACACCACGGCCGCTTTGGGCGAAGTTGGTTGCCACATGAGTGGGCGTGGTGGCTTTCTTGGCCAAAGGAACCGCATTCTTGGCGGCAGTGGCCAGCTTGCCGACATTGGCAATTTGCTTGTTGCCGGCGGCGGCGCTAGGCGTCGATGTGCTGACGTTGGATTTTGCGGCCACGTGATGGAACTTGGCTTCGGCCGCACAGTTGTCTTTGCCGGCCGGCTTGGCCGTGCCTTTGGCCGTAGTAGTATTGCCCGCGGTTTTGCTTGAGGCGGCGGCGATTCCTGGTCCGGTCTTGGCGGCTGACGCCGTGGTGCTGGCGTCCTTGGTGGCCTTGGCCGTGATGGCGGTGGGCGTCGCTGTGCCGGTATTTTTCTTGCCGCCCACGGCATTGCCGGCCGTTGCCGTCGTGGTTCCGTCTTTGGCGCTGACGGTTTGCATGCCGCTGTTGACTCCCGTCTTGGAAGTTTTGTTGCTGGCGGTGTCGCCCGTTTTGGTTGAGCTTGGCGGCGTTGTGGAAGTCTCGTCGTCGCGGGCTTCCTGGCAATGCTTGAACGCTTCAGAGGCGCCGCCGCCGAAACGGCTGTGCCTGGGGCTGTCGTCTTGCCAGTGGGACACCTGGCCCATGCCATGGCCGAAGTTGCCTTTGCCCTTGTTGGTGTTGCTCTTGCTGCTGTCGGTCGCGGTGGGCGACGAGTCGGACGCATTTTGGTCCTTGCCGGCCATCTGCATGCCTTTGTGGATGGCGCCGCCTTTGTGGTGATGATGGTGGTGATGGTGCATCTGTTGATGTTCGTAGGCGCGGATCAGATCTTCGAGGGCGTGGTCGATCTGCCGGACCTCTTTGCGGTCGCCGTGGCGGACGGCCTGGCCGAGAACGTCAACAAGATCGTGGATCGATTCGAGCAGGCCGCCCGAGAGGCCGTTGTGGCCGGCGGCGTTGACGCCCGAGGACGGCAATAACAACAGGCCGCCGGCGGCGAGCGCCAGGACTGCCAGGGCGCGGAATTGGCGCGGCCCGCGTTGCGGTGCATTCATGGGATGCTCCTTTGGGATGGATTTTTAACCACCGAGGCCAGAGACACAGAGAAAACAGGAATTGAAGATTGCACAATGAGCATTAACACGCGCTGCCCAATCTGCCCTCTTGCACACCAATCTCCCTTTCCTTGATTTTTCTCTGTGCCTCTGGGTCTCTGCGGTTAGTTTTTCAGATCTTGCCTTTTTTGCCTTTGTCTTTGGCCTTGGCTTTGGCCTTGGAACTCATGGCTTTTTCGATTTCGTTGCGGCCTTTGGCCAGTCCTTGGACGGTGCCCTTCATCTTGGCCGGCTCGATCAATTTCTGGCGAAAAATCTCGTCTTCGATTTTCTTGGCCGATGCGGTCGCCTTGTCGGCGATGCGGGCGATCTCCGGTTCACGCGGCGAATTCGGTTCCAGGGCGGCGCGGGCGTTGCCGAGATTGACGGCCACGCCCTTGACCATCATTTCGTGCATGTGACCGCCCAGCTCGGCTGCTCGGCCGGGGTCGTTGGCTTTCATGGCCAGGTTGATTTCGCCGGACAACTTGTCGACCATTTGATTGCAATAGGTAGCGCGTTGGAGCGGATCGTCTTCCGCGGCAAGCTGTAGGCCGCCTTCGACCAGACTGCCAATCAACTCCTCGTTGCGTTGCAACTCGGCAACGCGGTCGTCGATCGGATCGGCGCCGGCCAAGACGTGGCCGGCGCCGGCCAGGGCGAGGAGAACCAACAAATAGCGGCATTCGCTAAGCCGGAAGCGGCATTTGGCGTTCATTCGGCGGCCTCCTGCATGAGCTTTTGCAGTATGGCGTCGCCGTCACGGGCGGCGGACGAGATTGTCCGCAACGCCTCAGCCGACTTCGGTGAACTCTGGGCCAGCAAGGCTGTCTCGTTGGTCGTTTTAGTCAGCTGGGCGGCGACATCTTTCAACACCTCCACGCGCTCGCCCATCGGCAATTCTTTGGCTCGCGCCACAATGCCGTCATCGATGACTTTTTTGAAAAACCCGGCCAGTTTGTTCAGCTCGGCGGGCGGCGCCGACTTGCTGAGCATTTGCGTTTCCATTTGCAGGGCGTCGGCCAGCTCTGCCAGGGCCTTAACCTTGTCCCCGGTGGTTTCGGCTTCGGCCAGTTTCAGATCGCAGGCCATCAACTTGGCTAGGAGCGGCGTCGCATCTGCGAGGACCGGCGGGGCGATATTATCGTCCTTTTTGCCAGGCTTTTTATTCTTGGATGTCCCCTTTTTTCCGAAGGGATCGACCGACTGCGGCGGCTTGGAAGTTTGTTCGGGACCCTTGGCCACATCAGGGGGAACCGTGCCGTCCGGAGTGTTGGTCCGGGCCAGCCACATGCCGAACCAGATGCCGCAGCCGATCAACACCACGGCAGCGGCTGCCGCGCCGGTCCACTGAGCGCGGCGAAGCCATTGCCGAAGGGGAACGGTGTGGGGAGTACCCGAGGGGGGTGCTCTCAAAATACGCGGTTTGGGCAGAGGCAATGCGGGTTGGCCCAAAATCTCTCGCACCAGCCTGGCCTTGGCGTCGGTCGGAGGAATCGGGATGCGCTGCACGTTGGCTTCGAGCTTGGCGACATTGCGCTGGAACTCGCGGCAGGCCGCGCAAATCGCCAGATGCGCTTGCACCTTGAGGTCCGGAAATTCCGGCCGTTCAGTGGACATCAGGCGTTGTTGGCACTTTTGGCAGTTCATGGTTGTCGTCAATCCTGGGCGAACCCGCACGCGGTCATCAGTTTTTGGCGGGCTTTGAAAACTCGCCAGCGGGCGGTTTCCTCGGTGATCTCCAGCACCTCGGCAATGGTTTGAAAAGACATCTCTTCCTCGGCCCTGAGCAGAAACGCCGCCCGGAATTCGGTCGGCAATCGGCCGACGGCGCGGGCCAGAAGCAACATCGTTTCCTTGTTCATCGCCAACTCGGCCGGGCCTTGATCCGTGGAGGCCAAGTTCTCCGGAAACGCCTGGCGGACACGTTTCCGCGCCCGCACATGGTTGGCGAAGGCATTGTGAGCGATGCGAAAAAGCCAGGCCTGAAAGTTGCTGCCGGTGCGAAAACTCGCGATGGCAGTCAGCGCTTTCATGAACGCTTCCTGGGCAATGTCCTCCGCCGCGTGGCGATCATGGCTCAGATGGCAGAGCCAGCGATACAGACGGTCCCAGTAGTGCTCGACCAACTGCGCGAACGCGGCCCGGTCGCCGTGTTGGGCTTGGTGGATCAGCACGTGTTCATTGGGTAGCTGCACAGTTCGGACCGTTGCTTCCACGGAGGTAGAACACCACTCACGCCGAAACGTTGGCGCATTTTTTTTCAAAAAAAACGGCAATCGGCGTTAATCGTTCATTTCTATCATTTTGCGCAATTCGCGACGCTGTCGTCCCAAATCGTGCACATTTACGGGCTTGACTTGTGTACTAATGTACACTATGATAAAGATAGAGGGGGAAAGAGAACGCATCGACGGTTTGGCTGTGGCGGCAGGCGGACATGGACTACCACTCGATCTTCGCCGCTGCGCTTGACCCGACGCGACTGCTGTCGGCCCAGGGAATGACGCCGGACTCGTGGCAGCGCGACGTTCTCTTTAGCCAGGCGCGAGACATTTTACTGAACTGCAGCCGAGGAGCGGGCAAATCGCGGGTGACCAGTGCGCTGGCGCTGCATACGGCGTTGTTTCGTCCGCGCAGTTTGGTGCTGTTGGTGTCGCGGTCGTTGCGACAGGCAAGCGAGCTGTTTCGTTATGTGAAGCAGGGGTTTCGCGAGCTGG
>DASRAT010000077.1:0-3103 GCA_035638015.1 Gemmataceae bacterium
CGACAATCGGCTGACGGCGGTGTTGATCCACCAGGACGAGTTGGCTATTATCGCGCCACCTCAGCATCCCTTGGCCGCGTTGAAATCGGCATCGCTCGCCGATGTGACGAAATTTCCCCTTCTCTTGCCCAAATCAGGTCATACCCGCGATGCCTTGGAAGATCTATTTTACGAACGCAAGTTGAAGCCGCACTATTCTATGGAACTTGATTCCAGTGAACTGCTGAAACGATTTGTCGCCGCCGATGTTGGAGTGGGATTCATCGCGAGATCGAACGTTCAGGAGGATGTTAAGGCCGGCGCGCTGTGCGTCATTCGAATCTCAGATGCGCAGATTCGTCGCGACCTCGCCCTGGTTTTTCGCAAAGACAAGGCGCTCAGCCGGGCTGCCTTAGCGTTCATCGAAATTGCTAAGAAACTCAAATCGGCGGAAGTAGCTGCGTCCAAACTGTAATGAAGATCCTTATCTTCGCAATCCTCTTTATCGGTTTATCCACCTTAACCTCGGCACAGCGGCAAAATACGCCAAGCAAGCGTCGCGCCGGCGCAGTTCCATCTTCCGCGCACAAACTGGTGGATATCAAAATCACAGGCCTCACGCAGTACGCCCCGGCAGCGGTTATCGCCACAACGGGGCTCAAAATCGGGCAAACGGTTAACGAAGAGAACTTTAAGGAAGCGGTTCAGAAGCTGGGCGAGACGGGCCTGTTTTCCAATGTCGGCTACAGCTTCGGCTTTGATCGTGAAGGGACCAAACTCACGCTGGAACTCGCCGATAATGACAAATTGGTGCCGGTTGAGTTCGACAACCTGGTTTGGTATTCCAGGCAGGAACTACTGGACAAGATCCGCCAAGCAATTCCCTTGTTCCAAGGCCGAGTGCCAGCCAGCGGAGATTTGACCGACCAGATTGCAGATCTGCTTTCCGTGATGCTGGCACAAAAGAATCCGCAGCTGCACCTAGACTACTTGCGTTCGGGCACAGGAGCGAATCACGCGATTGTTTTCTCGGTAAGCGGCACTGAAATAAAAATCGGCAGAGTCGAGTATCCCGGTGCAAGCGCCGCGCACTTGCCCGCACTAACCGCTTTGAGTAAGAAGATCGAAGGCGCCGACTTTCAGAGCTCCACGCTTTCGCCTTTCATTAAGCTCGACCTGCTCCCGATTTACCGCAAAGATGGGTATTTGAAAGCAAGCTTTGGAGAGCCTCTAGCTGAGGTGGTCAGCGATAAGCCGGACGAGACAGATGTCAACGTCAAGCTGCCAGTCCAAGAAGGAGAGCAATACAGTCTGGATAAAATCGCGTTCAAAGGGAGTTCCGCTTTCCCGGAACAAAAGCTGAGAACGTTGATTCATTCCGAGCCGGGGAAACCGGTTAACGAAATTCAGCTGAAGAATGACCTGGAATTACTCCGGCGGCTCTACGGAACACGTGGTCATGTGAAAGCCGTCGTAGAACCCGAAGCCGAGTTCAATGATGCCCAGCGAACCGTAACTTACGAAGTCACGATCAATGAAGGAAACGTCTACAAAATGGGTGAGCTTGTGTTCGAAGGCCTCGACGACAAGCTCACCGCTCGTATGCGGGAGGCCTGGAAACTTCCTGAAGGAGAGACCTACGATTCAACCTATCCGCAACAGTTCGTGAAGCAAGCGGTGCTGGACCTTTCGAAAGACGGGCGGTGGACCGCGGCGGTTCATGAATCGGTCGACGACAAGGATTCCACGGTCGACGTTAACCTGGCCTTCTCCAAAAGCCAGTAATGGTTGCAACCTTCGACCATGTGCCGACTCTATAATGTGAAGCAATTAAGAGGCGCCTTCCAGACGGACGGAGGGAACTCAAACTTAGGAGATAAGGATGCGGGCTAGTTTCTGGAAATTTGGGGTTCAGTTGTCTGCTTTGTTACTGGTACTTGGCGTGGCCGCGAGCCAAGCGTCGGCCGGAGACAAGAAGGATTCCGGTAAACAAACGATGACAGGCGTAGTAAGTGACTCGATGTGCGGTGCCAAGCACATGATGGAGGGCGGAGATGCGGCATGCACGCGTGCCTGCGTCGGCAAAGGGTCGAAGTATGCTTTGGTCGTCGGCGACAAGGTTTACACGCTGGAAACGAGCGACAAGGCTGCCCTTGCGCAACTCGACAAGTTGGCTGGACAAAAGGCGAAGGTGAGTGGCACCGTGGGCGGAGACAGCATCCAAGTAAGCTCCGTGACTGGAGCCTGAGAACCGCAAGCACACACCAGGTTGGCGGAGCCGCGATGCGCTCCGCCAATTTTTTGTACTACCCACAAAATTCACATTGTGTTCATCTTTCGCTGTGTTAGATTCTGATTTTTCCACTTCAGCGCCCTTCGGAGGCACAAGAATTGTCCAAAGACATGGTCCCCAAGCGTATTTTCTTTACCAAGGGGGTCGGAAAGCATCGTGAGCGTTTAACATCGTTCGAGCTGGCGTTGCGTGACGCCGGTATAGCCGCCCAGAACCTGGTGCGCGTTTCCTCCATCTTCCCGCCAAATTGCAAGTTGATCGCCCGGTCTCAGGGTTTGAAGTTCCTGCATCCAGGAGAGGTGGTGTTTGCCGTCGTTGCCGAAAACTCGACGCGTGAACCACACCGGCTAACTGCGGCTTCCATCGGAGTTGCCATCCCTGCCGATCGCAACACATACGGTTATCTAAGTGAACATCACTCCTTTGGCGAGACGGAAGACGCAGCCGGCGATTACGCTGAAGAGCTAGCCGCTGAGATGCTGGCCACGACTCTGAACGTGGAGTTTGACCCGGACCGGTCATGGGACGAGAAGAAGCAGATTTATCGGCTCTCCAACAAGATCGTCCGGACCGCTAACGTCACTCAATCAGCAGTCGGCGATAAACGTGGGCTTTGGACCACGGTCATCGCATCGGCGATCTTCATCTTCGATTAGGGAAACAACCACAGCGGAGACAAGGGCGGTCCAGCTGCAGACCGCGCGGGTCTATTAGTGAGAGTGTCCATCCGGACCTCTACTTGCGCGCCAGGACTTTGTTCTCCTTCTTCGTACCAGCGGATGTCGGCGTGCCCTTGTCGATGCGCTCCAGGACGGCGGCCACAATGATGGG